>CAYYSC010000007.1:0-22305 GCA_964474065.1 uncultured Rhodospirillales bacterium
GGCATTATCAGCGCCCGCACAACGGGCAAGGGGGGCGACTACGACGTCTCGCTCTTCGACGCGGCCATGGCCAATGTCTGCTATGTAGCCGCTTGGTACCTGACGATGGGGGAGAAGGTGACGCGGGAGCCGCGCTCCGCCCATCCGAATCTGACGCCCAGTCAGCTATACAAAACCAGGGATGGCTGGATCTTCATCATGTGCAACAAGGAAAAGTTCTGGCCGATTCTCTGTGACGCCATCGGCCGGCCGGAATGGGTTGAAGAATTCCCGGACTTCGCCGCGCGTCTGCAGAACCGGGACCGCCTAACGGAACTGCTGGACGATGCCCTGTTGGCGAGAACTACCGCGGAATGGATGGAGGTATTTGGTGGAAGAGTACCCGCGTCGCCCGTCAACGATATCGGGCAGGCGCTCGATAATCCTTTCACGCGAAGCACCGGCCAACTCGTCCGCTACCAGGCGCCGGACGGAACGGAAGTCGGATCGACCGGCTCCGCCATCCGTGTGCCTAGCTTCCCACCGCTCGCCAATCCTGCCCCGGCCCTGGCTGCAGATCAGGCGGACGTTTTCGCTGAATTGGGCCTGACACCGGACGATATCGAAGAACTCCGGCAGCAGGGGGTCCTATGACCGACGGCTTTGGCCGCTGGAGGCCCCGGCGCATTGCCGGGGCGGCTGGAACTTACGGCCGCATCTGGAAGTAGCTTGGCCCCGGCGTGCGCAGAGGCGCGGCGAGGTTCGCGAATTCCACCAGCAGCGGCCGCGTCTTGCGGGGGTCGATAATCTCCTCAATCCAGAATGCTTCGGCGGAACGGAAGGGCGAGCGCAACTTGTCCAGCCTGTCCTCGATCTCCGCTTTTTTTGCTGCGGGATCGGCCGCACTCTGGATCTCGCCGCTATACGCTGCTTCGATGCCGCCTTCCAGCGGCAAGGAGCCCCAGCGGCCGCTCGGCCACGCATAGCGCAGCGCGAGTCTTCCGCCGTTCTTGTGCGCTGCGCCGGCCACGCCAAAGGCATTGCGCACGATCACCGAGCACCACGGGATCGTCGTCTGGAACATGGCGCTCATCGCGCGGACGCCCTGTTTGATGACGCCGCTCTCTTCCGCGTGCTTGCCGATCAGGAAGCCGGGGCAGTCCACGAGATAGATCATCGGCAGATGGAAGGTCTGGGCCAGATCGCAGAATTTCTCCACTTTCTGGCAGGTCTCCGCCGTCCAGCCGCCGCCGAAGAACATCGGGTCAGACGCCATGACGGCCACCGGCCAACCATCGATGCGGGCCAAGCCCGTAATGATGGAACGGCCGAAATAGCGGCCCATCTCGAAGAAAGAGCCTTGGTCCACCACGGCTTCGACGATGGGCCGCATCTTATAGACCTTGCGGATATCCCGCGGGATCGCGTGGAGGAGCTTTTCTTCGCTGCGGTCGGGCTCGTCAGTCGGTTCAACGCGGGGCGGCAGGTCGTAGATGCTGGAGGGCAGGTAGGAGAGGAATTTTCTGGCGCAGGCGAAGGCTTCTTCTTCCGTGTCCACTGCGTGGTCAATAGCGCCGGAGCGCAGGTGAATTTTGGTTCCGCCAAGCTCCTCCTTGGTCAGCTTCTGTCCAGTCCATTCGACCACCGGCGGTCCGGCGACGAACAGTGCGGACTTCTGGTTAATCATGACAGCGTAGTGAGTGGCTGCCAGATGAGCCGCACCCAGGCCCGCAACCGATCCAAGACCGAGACCGACCCGCGGCACAGTGCCCATGTTGGCCACGACTGTTTCCCACCCGGCGACACCGGGCACATTCGCGCGCCCTGTCGTCTCGATCGTCTTGACGGAGCCGCCGCCACCGGAGCCTTCCACCAACCGCAAAAGAGGCAGGCGCAGCTCGTTTGCCATGCGCTCGCACAACTGGTGCTTTTCCTTAATCGTAGCATCGGCGGAGCCGCCGCGGACCGTGAAATCGTCCCCACCGACCACGACGGGCCGGCCGTCTACCTTCGCCCGGCCGAATACGAAGTTGGACGGCGTCAGGTGCTCCAGGTCGTTGTTTCGGTCATAGGCGGCGAGCCCGGCGACCTTCCCGATTTCATGGAACGAGTTTTGGTCGACCAGCAGGTCGATTCGCTGGCGGACGGTATAGCGCCCGCCGTCTTTCTGGCGCTTCACCCGCTCCGGCCCACCGAGTTGTTCGGCAAAGGCCTCGCGTCGGGCAAGTTCATCCAGTTCGGGCTGCCAGGGACTGGCTTTTGGCGTGGTGGCGTCCATAGGGCTTGATCCTCAGAGGAGCGTTCGTGATGGTTGAATGCAAGCTTACGCGACATCGGCGGTGAGCGAAAACCATCTCGACGTGGCGGTTGCTTCCGAGCGGAATTCCCATATGTCTGTAGGGTTTGCAGCGACGCATGCCGTCACGGGGAAAACGTTCAATGGAACGGAATACGCACATCAATTTCTGGTACGTCGTGCTGGCGTTGCTCGGGATTATTTTGCTCCGCGATTTATGGGTCGAAACTCAAAGTGTTGAAACGATCCCCTATAGCGAGTTCGAACAGTTGCTTGCGGAGGGTCAGGTCGAAAATGTCGTAGTTGGCAGTGAGACCATCCGCGGTGACTTTACGGAGGCGCATAATGGCAAGACCGAGTTTGTGACCCGCCGCGTTGAAGCCGACATGGCCGAACGCTTGCAAGGAACCGGGGTGGAGTACACCGGCGCGGTCGAAAACACTTGGTTCACAACGCTGCTTGCCTGGATTTTGCCGGCACTGCTGTTCATCGGGCTCTGGTTCCTGATCATCCGCCGCTTTACCGCCGGCGGCATGGGCGGCGGCCTGATGTCCATCGGCAAGAGCAAGGCCAAGATCTATGTGGAGACGGACACAAAGGTCACCTTTGACGATGTTGCGGGCGTTGATGAGGCAAAGGACGAACTCGTTGAGTTGATCGATTTCCTCCGGCAGCCGCAAGAATACGGCAGGCTCGGCGCCCATATCCCCAAGGGCGTGTTGCTGGTAGGTCCGCCGGGAACCGGGAAGACGCTTCTGGCGAAGGCGGTGGCGGGCGAAGCGGGCGTGCCGTTTTTCTCGATTTCCGGCTCGGAGTTCGTGGAGATGTTTGTCGGCGTCGGCGCGGCGCGGGTGCGCGACCTGTTCGAGCAGGCACGCCAGAAGTCGCCCGCCATCATCTTCATTGATGAGTTGGATGCGCTCGGACGGGCACGTGGCGCCGGCGGTCAGGTGAGCAGCCACGACGAACGGGAGCAGACCCTGAACCAGCTTCTTAACGAGTTGGATGGCTTCGACCCGCGCGAGGGACTGGTCCTGCTGGCCGCCACCAATCGGCCGGAAATTCTCGATCCCGCCTTGCTTCGCGCCGGACGGTTCGACCGGCAGGTTCTGGTGGACCGACCGGACCGTAACGGGCGCATTCAGATCCTGCAGGTCCATGCCCGCAAAATTACCCTGGCCGACAAGGTGGATCTTGAGCAGATCGCGGCGCTCACAACCGGCTTCAGCGGTGCGGATCTGGCCAATCTGGTGAACGAGGCAGCGCTCCTCGCGACCCGCCGGCGGGGCAACGCCGTATCCATGGAGGATTTCACCCGCGCGATCGAGCGGATCGTGGCGGGGCTGGAGAAAAAGAACCGACTGCTGAATCCGAAGGAGCGGGAGATTGTTGCCTTCCATGAAATGGGCCACGCCTTGGTCAGCATGGCGTTGCCCGGGGTGGACGAGGTCCACAAGGTTTCCATCATTCCGCGCGGTATCGGCTCGCTGGGGTACACCATCCAGCGGCCGACCGAGGACCGGTACCTGATGACGCGGGAAGAATTGGAGAACAAGATTGCGGTGCTGCTGGGCGGCCGTGCTGCGGAAAAGCTGGTCTTTGGCCATCTCTCCACGGGCGCCGCCGATGACTTGGCACGGGCCACGGATATCGCGCGCAGCATGGTCGCCCGGTATGGCATGGACGAGGATCTTGGCTATGTCAGCTACGACTCGGACAAGCCGAGTTTCCTCGGCCAAGAGGGGCAACCCACCTATCTGGAGCGTCGGTATAGCGAGGCCACGGCCCAACAGATGGACGAAGCCGTGAAGAAAATCATCGAGCGCGTTTTCGACCGGACATCGAGCGTCTTGAAAGAAAACCGGCCCGTGTTGGATCGGACGGCCCAAGCGCTGCTGTCGAACGAGACGCTGGACGCCGACGCACTGCGCGAACTCACCGCCGATGTGCGCCGCCCAGAGTCCGCAGAAGCAGGGGCTGCCTAGAGAAAAAGCCCGGAAGGGATAGCCTTCCGGGCCCAGCAGAGAAAGCGTGGAAGGAAAAGGCAGAGAGGTCAGTTTCGGGCGATCGGCCGCCGGCAGCGCCGCGCCAAGACGCCTCCCGCCACAACGACGGACCCGAGAAGGACGACGCCGGCCGGTACCGGCACGGGTTCGGGAGTGACACGCATGGTCATCTGGCCCGGGGGCGCATCTTGGAATTGAATTGATACATTGAAGTTGTTGTTTGCCAGTTCTCCGATGGGCCCGATGCTGTATAGCGGGTTGGCGGCCCAGGCCGACAGGGTGGCAGCGCTGACGGGCGTGAAACCGCCTTCGTCACCGAAGAGCCAAGCGCCACTTGCCGGGTCGAACCATGCCTGCAAATTGGCTTCGGTCGTGGGATCGTTATCGTCGTCGAAAAAGTACCCCTCCGGCACCGCGCTGCGGGGCATCATGCCGAACCCAAACAAGCTGGAGTAGTCGCCGAACATTGAGGTCGTCTCAACCTTGGTCGGCGAAAACTTCATGTTGAAGCCGGCACTCTGATCAGAAAGCAGTCCCTGAGGGGAGGTCGGGAGCGGCCGACCTTCCGGGCCAAATACCGGGGGTGGGAAGAACGACGCCAGTTCGAAATTACGCGGAGGCGTATTCATCGGCGGATAGAAGGTAACCCCCTCGCTGCCGCTCAGCGGGGTAAACTGGTTACCGACGCCCGTGCCGAGTTCGATCGAATAACCTTTCATCGCTTTGGACGTGAAGTTGATCACCTTGCCGAATAGCCGGTAAATCCCGCTGACGGTGCCCGGGGGCACGCCGTTGTCGTCCGCATAGTCGAACAGGATATCGATCGGGCCGTAATCGGTCGCCTGGACCCGGAAACGCTTGCCGCTTTGTCGCGGATCGTTGCAGGCGGCCCCGCCAGTCACAACGCAGCCGGTCGAGCCTGGCGGCATTCCCGGCGCGTTGACGTTGTCGACGCTGATCCCTGGCGTTGCTCCTTTACCTTTCGCCGGGTTCCAGATTAGCCGCCCGTAGGTCGCACCGTCCGGAACCGTCGTTTCGAACAGCGTCGTACGATTGGTCGCGTCGTCGACAATTGCGTTGGCGCCGTTCCAGCTAACCATCGGCGCAGCGCTGGCTGCGGTTGCCAGGGCGAGGCCTGCTAATGCCGATATAGCGGGAAAACTGACACGGTAAGACATTCTAGGCTCCCTCATCATGCAAAATCATTCACGCTTGGATAGACGGGGAGAACCTGAAGCGATCGTAGACCTGCAAGCATTTCGGAGGAACGCCCAATATCGAGAGCGAACTTTCTCTTGGTTGGTCTGCCTAGTAGCGCCATGACTCAACCGTGTACCAAGTCTCCCGTTCAACCAAAGCGCTAATAGCGTACATAAGTATATGGACGAGCCTAGTGGAAAATGGCTATCCCAATTGCACTCATATCATATTAGTGTCTCGTTGACCGTTGTGTGCGTGAAAGAATTCCATTCAAAGCACTGGCAAACATTATATGGATATAATAAAAAATACTTTTTTTGAGAAAGTTATTTATAATAAAATGTAACGTTAAAAACGATTTGAATTGCGAATACTGCCCGTGCATGGAAACAGAAATTGTAGAATAGGGGAATCTTAGCCTGGTAACTGATCGATTATCCATCGTGTGCTTGTGTCGACCAATTTGACGACTTAAAGTAATAACCCGTTTTAACGCGTGCAATTTTTCCATGGAAAGAAGGTGGCTGAAATGGTTGCGTCTAGTCCGATAAGTAGTGTTTTGGTGTGCGGCTACGGAACAATGGGGCGTGGGATCGTGAAACTATTCGCCCGCGGCGGTTTCCAAGTTACAGTCTTCAGCCGGAATCTTGCACGATTAACCGATCTGCCAGACGGCGTGACGGCCGTTTCCGAGCTGCCGACGGACGCGCCGGACCTGGTGATGGAAAACTACCCCGAAGACCTGGCCGTCAAACAGGCCCTGTTCAGTCGGCTGGAGGCGGTCTATGGCGAGCATCCGGTCTGGTCTTCGAACACGTCCGGTCTGGACCTGACGGAACTGGCGGCCCCACTTTCCCACAAACGAAACTTCATCGGTGTGCATTACCTCCAGCCGGCGGATGCCTACCCGCTGGCGGAGGTCGTGCGGATCCGTGAAACCACGGATGAGACGGTGGTACGGGTAGTCGATGCGCTCCGGCGTGTGGGACAGGATGCTGTGGTGCTGAATGAACCGGTAGTCGGCTTCCTGTTCAACCGTCTGCAGCACGCGCTGCTGCACGAAGCCTACCATATGATGGAGCAGGGCTGGGTGACAGCGGAGGACATCGACAAATACGCGCGGCTCGCCTTCGGTCCGCGCATGTGCGTAACGGGCATCATCGAGCAGAAAGACATCGGCGGACTGGATGTGAACGCCGCTGCCCAGCGCTCGATCATTCCGCATCTTTATCACTCGCCAGAGCCTGTTCGCCTTGTACAAGACATGGCGGCGCGCGGCGACCACGGCGTGAAAACCGGCAAGGGCTTTTATGACTGGTCCGGCGTCGATTTAGACGCCTTCAGGCGTCGTGCGGCGAAAAAGACCCGCAAGATTCTGGCAACCGTTCAGGACGACAGCGATTCCTGAAAGAAAAAGGCGGGCCAGCGGCCCGCCAAGGTGCAACAGGGAGGGAGAAAAGTATGCCGTTCGTCCCGCGGGCGGCGGAGACGCACGGCATAACCCAGACATAGTAAGCGTGTGCCGTAATCGAGGTGATTTATCTCACAACGATGCAAAAAAATTCTTACCGGTACGGTCAGACGTCTTTTGCCCGCTCCCGGAGCACAAATTTCTGCACCTTGCCGGTGGAGGTTTTCGGAAGGGGGCCGAAAACGACATGCCGCGGCGCCTTGAAGTGCGCCATGTTGGAGCGGCAGAAATCGATGATTTCCTGGGGCGCCGGATCCGGAATACCAGGGCGAAGCTCAATGAAGGCACAGGGGGTCTCGCCCCATTTCTCGTCCGGCTTGGCAACGACCGCGGCCTCCGCGACGGCGTCATGACGGTAGAGAACCTGCTCCACCTCGACGCTGGAGATATTTTCGCCGCCGGAGATGATAATGTCCTTCGAGCGGTCCTTCAGGGCGATGTAGCCGTCCTCGTGCATCACGCCCAGATCGCCGGAATGGAACCAGCCGCCGTGGAACGCCTGGTCCGTCGCGGATGGGTTCTTGAGATACCCCTTCATCACGATATTGCCCCGCATCATGACCTCGCCGATGGCCTCCCCATCGGCAGGTACTTCGACCATCGTTTCCGGATCAAACACCTGCAGGCCGTCTAGCATGGTGTAGCGCACGCCTTGGCGCGCCTTCATCGCCGCCTGGTCCGCCGTCGGCAGCGTGTTCCATTCTTCGTTCCAGGCACAGACCACGGAGGGGCCGTAGGTTTCCGTCAGACCATACGAGTGGGTGATCTGGAATCCGGCAGCTTCCATCTTCTCCAGGGTGGTGGGCGGCGGCGGAGCCGCGGCGGTCATGATTTTTACAGGGTGGTCGAAGGCGCGCTTTGTGTCTGGCTCGGCGTTCATCACCATGTTGAGCACGATCGGTGCGCCGCAGAAATGGTCTACCTTGTGGTCGGCAATGGCCTCGTAAATCGCGCCTGCTTCGACCTTGCGGAGGCAGACATGCGTTCCCGCCTGCATGGTCACGGTCCAGGGGAAGCACCAGCCGTTGCAATGGAACATCGGGAGGGTCCAGAGATACACTGGATGCATCGGCATGGACCAGGCGAGCGCGTTCGAGACGGCATTCAGATGTGCGCCCCGGTGGTGATAGACAACGCCTTTCGGATTGCCGGTCGTGCCGCTGGTGTAATTCAGGCTGATCGCCTGCCACTCGTCGATGGGAGGGGCATAGGGGAAGGTCTCGGTCCCTTCGTCCAGCAGAGCCTCGTAAGTCTTTTCGCCGAGAAGATCTCCGGGGCCGTCGTATTCCGGGTCGTCGACGTCGATGACGACGATGTCTCGGCCAAGCTGGGCCACCGCCCGGTGGATCGTTTCGGAAAACTCCCGGTCCGCAATCAGCATTTTTGCCTCGCCGTGGTTCAGCGTGAAGGCGATGGTGGCGGCGTCCAGACGGGTGTTCAGCGTGTTGAGAACGGCGCCGGTCATCGGCACCCCGAAATGGCACTCCAGCATCTCTGGCGTGTTCGAAAGCATCACGGCCACGGTATCGCCCAGGCCATAGCCGCGCCGGGAGAGAGCACCGGCGAGCTTGTGGGCGCGGGAATGGACTTCCCGCCAGGTCCGGCGGATGGAGCCATGAATGACAGCGGTGTGGTTCGGAAAGACCCAGGCAGTGCGCTGAAGAAAAGACAGAGGCGTAAGCGGCTCATAGTTGGCGGAGGTCTTGTCCAGATCGGTTTCGAACGGGTTGGAGCCCTTCAACGGCTGCGCCATGATCGCCTCGTGTCGGGATTGCAATGAGGATTCGCCTGCACTCTAGCGCAGGGCGAAGGATGGGCAAGTTGCCTCAGAAAAGAGGGGCCCGACCGGGCCCCTCTTTGTAACGATAGTTACCCCTCGCTACTGCGCGGCGCGGGCCTGTTTCGGCGGCCAGTCCACCTGGCGGCGCAATTCGAGGCGGGCAATCTGCTGGCGGTGCACCTCGTCCGGGCCGTCCGCGAAGCGCAGTGCCCGCATCCGCGCCCACATAAAGGCCAGCTTGAAGGCTTGGCTCATGGCGCCGCCGCCATGTGCCTGCATCGCGTTGTCAATGATCTCCAACGCCATATTCGGCGCAGCAACCTTGATCATGGCGATTTCCTGGCGGGCTTCCTTGTTGCCTACCGTGTCCATCATGTAGGCGGCCTTCAGCACCAGTAGGCGGCACATCTCGATGTTAATGCGCGCGTTAGCGACGCGCTCCGTGAAGTTGTCGCGCTCGGCGAGCTGCTTGCCCCAGGTCACACGCTCCGTGCCGCGCTTGCACATGAGTTCCAGCGCGCGCTCGGCAACCCCGATGATGCGCATGCAGTGGTGGATGCGGCCCGGACCCAGGCGTCCCTGGGCGATCTCGAAACCGCGGCCTTCGCCCAGGAGGATGTTCTCCTTCGGCACGCGCACGTTCTCGAAGAGAACCTGGCCGTGGCCGTGCGGGGCATCGTCATACCCCATCACATGCAGCATCCGCTCGACCTTGATGCCGGGCGTGTCCCGCGGAACCAGAATCATGGACTGCTGACGGTAGGTTGGGGCGGAGGGGTCCGTCTTGCCCATCAGGATCAATATCTTGCAGCGTGGATCGCCGATGCCGCTCGTCCACCACTTGCGGCCGTTGATCACGTACTCATCGCCGACCCGCTCGATCCGGCACTCGATATTCGTGGCATCGGAGGATGCCACGCCAGGCTCCGTCATCGCGAAGGCGGAGCGGATCTCGCCGTTCAGCAGAGGCGTTAGCCACCTCTTCTTGTTGTCCTCGGAGGCATAACGCTCCAGCACTTCCATATTACCCGTGTCGGGCGCGGAACAATTAAAGGCTTCCGGTGCCCAGTTGACCCGCCCCATGATCTCACAAATCGGGGCGTATTCGAGGTTGGTCAGGCCCGCACCATTCTGCGACTCAGGCAAAAAGAGGTTCCACAGACCCTCTTCCTTGGCCTTGTCCTTGATTTCTTCAAGGATAGGCACGACCGTCCAGCGGGATTCGGCTTCTTCTAGCTGCTGATAATACTTGTCTTCGTTCGGATAGATGTAGCGGTCCATGAAGTCTTGGACGCGCGCGCACAATTCTTTGGTGCGCTCGTTGAACTCAAAATGCATCGGGCTTCCTCATCTCTGCTCGCATGACCGATCTGGACAGGATACCCGCACCGTAGCGCGGGCAGCATAGCGGTGGAAGAGACTTAAGCGCCCCACTCCCGAAGAAAGCCCCCGAATACGCCCCGGCGTGGCCGTGACTGGCGCTTGGGAGTATTTCTCATCCTGTCCGCTGCCAAGTGGTGCCTCGAGGTGTATCCATCAGGGTGATTCCTTGGGCGGCAAGCTGATCGCGGATACGGTCGGCCTCCGCGAAATCCTTGGCCTTGCGTGCCGCCTGCCGGGCGGCGATCAGCGCCTCGATGCGTTCGGCTTCCTCCTGATCGACGCCGCGAGCGAACCAGTTCTCGGGGTTCTCCTGCAGGAGGCCGATCAGGTCTCCGGCCTCCAGCAGGACGCCTTTAAGCCGAGCCTTCTCGGCCTTGTCCTTGGCTGCGCCGAGGGTCCGCGCAACGGCGTGCAACTCGGCAAAGGCTTTGGGCGTGTTCAGGTCGTCAGCCAGCGCCTCCAAAAAACGGTTGAAGTCTGGATCATCTTCGTGAGGCTTGGCGGGCTCAACGTCCGACCCATCGCGCAGCATGCCATAAAGCCGGTCGAGCGTCGTGTTTGCCTGGGTGACGCCGTCCGCAGTCCAGTCCAGCGGTTGCCGGTAGTGTGCGGAGAGGAGAACGAAGCGTAGCACCTCCGGGTGATGTTCTTCGAGTAAGTCTTTGACCAGCAGCACATTGCCCACGGATTTGGCCATCTTACGGCCTTCGACCTGCACCATGCCGTTGTGGACCCAATAGCGCGCGTAGCGCTTGCCGTGATGCGCGCAGGTGCCCTGGGCAATCTCGTTCTCGTGATGGGGAAAGACCAGGTCGTTGCCGCCACCGTGAATGTCGATGGTCTCTCCCAGGTGCGTTTCCGCCATGGCAGAGCATTCGATGTGCCAGCCAGGGCGGCCGCGCCCCCAGGGCGACTCCCATCCGGGCTGGGTCTCATCCGACGGCTTCCAGAGCACGAAATCCGCCGGGTCTCTCTTATACGGTGCCACGTCAATGCGTGCGCCCGCGATCATGTCGTCCCGGGACCGGCGGGAAAGGGCACCGTAATCCTTGTAGGAGGGCACGTGAAACAGCACGTGGCCTTCCGCAACGTAGGCATTGCCCGCGTCGATCAAGGCCTGGATCTGGGCGATGATCTCGGGGATATGCTGGGTCACGCGAGGCTCGACCGTGGGACGCAGAATACCAAGCGCATCAGTTTCCCGGCGGTATTCTTCGATAAACCGGTCGGTGATTTCGTCGATTGCGACACCACGCTCGGCCGCGGCGGCGTTGATCTTGTCGTCCACGTCCGTGAAATTGCGGACGAATACCACTTCTTTGTATTCGCGCTTCAGCAGGCGGTACAGCACACCAAACACCACCGCAGGCCGGGCGTTGCCAATGTGCGGATAGTTGTAGACCGTGGGACCACACACGTAATACGTCACCCGGTCCGGCTCCTGGGGCGTGAAGCGCTCTTTCTGGCGGGTCAACGTGTTGTGCAGGTAGATTTCCGTCATCGGTCCTTGTCCGGCATCGCGGTCCAGGGGAGTCCAAGGGGCGGGGAACGCGCACCGTCCACGCCCCGCCGCAATTGTCAAGCACGGCTTGAGACCGATAGTCTGGGGTTCAGGACAGAAACTTGTCCGCCCAATCATCGTAACGGTCGGACCGCGTTGCGACCTGCACCACTTCTTTCGATGGAAGGCCCGGCAAATCTTTCGGCTTCACACCATCACGCAGGGCCTTCAGTGTGGCGTAGACGGCCTGCTGGGCCGCCATGATCGGTTGATGACCCTGCAAGGCAATGCGCACCCGTCGGGAGGAAAGATAGTCTCTGTCCTCCAACTCGGGCGTGGCCCCACCAAGGATGAGCGGACGCGTGGTCGCCTCGCTGATCGCGTCCACTTCCGCCCGAGTCTTGACCCCTACCATGAACAGCGCGTCAACGCCGGCCTCTTCGTAAGCCTTGGCTCGCTTCACGCCTTCGTCCAGCCCAGCGATGGCGACGGCGCTGGTGCGGCCTGCCACCACCAGCGACGGGTCCTCTTTCGCCGCCATGGCTGCCTTCATCTTGCCGGCGCCCTCTTCGAGCGTGAGCAGGCGCTGCTTCGCCTCGCCGAAGGGCTGGGGCAGCTCCGTGTCCTCGATGCTCATCCCGGATACGCCGGCGGTCTCCAGCTCCTGCACCGTGCGCATGACGCTGAGCGCGTTGCCATAGCCGTGGTCGGCGTCCACCATCAGCGGGATTTCCGCCGCCCGGTTGATGCGCAGACACTGCTCTGCAAACTCGGTCAGAGTGAGGACGATCAAGTCCGGGGCGCCCAGCACGGTCAGCGATGCGGTGGAGCCCGCAAACATCCCGACCTCGAAGCCCAGATGCTGGGCGATACGGGCGGACATGGGATCGTAAACCGAGCCGGGGTGGATACACTGGTCTCCCTCAATCACGGCGCGAAATTGCTGGCGACGCTCCGTCCAACTGGTCATGCGATTGAGACCTTCGGCTCGGCGTCGATGCGGGCGACGATGCCTTCCAACTTGGGATCGGCGGCCGGGTAGTAGTCCAGCACCGCCGGGTCGTGGCCCGGGATGACATGGTCAATGCTGTCGGCGAGCCGATGCAGCTTGCCCCAGCTTTCGATCATCTGGGCCATGTCCACCAGGATCGGGAAAGGCTTTTTCTCGCGAAAGTTCATGTAGAAGTGCGTAGCGTCGGAGGCAACCATGACGTAGCCGCGCTTGGTCTTGACCCTGACGGACTGCAGGCCCGCGGCGTGGCCGTTGCAGAGGTGGACGCTGATGCCGGGGGCGATCTGCGCGTCGCCGTCGTGGAAGTCCACCTGCTCGGCATAGACCTTGCGCACCATCTCGCAAACGTCCTCGACGTGATAGGGCAGGCGTAGCGGCGCGTGGCACATGCAGCGGCCGGTGGCCATGGCCATCTCACTGTCCTGCAGGTGCAGGCGGGCATTCTTGAAATCCGTGAAGGTGCCAGCGTGGTCGTAATGCAGGTGGGTGATAATAACGTCCTCCACCTTAGTCGAATCGATGCCGAGGAGTTCCAAGCCCTCCCTTGGCAGCCGGTCGATCGTGCGCCCGCGCATAGCGGCAACCTCATGACCGAAACCGGTATCGATGACGAAAGTGCGTTCGTTATTGGTCGCGATCCAGATGAAATAGTCCAGGTGCTTGCTCTGATCGTGCGGGTCCCCGCCGATGAAGTTCTCGCTCATCGGGCGGTTGACGACGGAGCCGTATTTCACGGCGTAGAGGTCATAGGTGTCGTTCATACGTTCAATCCTCCCATATCAACGCGACCAAGCTAGACTGGCTGTCAGCCAGCCTCAACCGAAAGGCCATCGATCCTACTCCGTTTGACGGGGCGGCTGTGACATGCTTACGATCCAACGGTGGCGATATCCGATGGAGCGCAAGATCGCCGGCATTGGCCGAGGCATCCTCCGTGACCGGCGGTGGAACGCGTGGAGCTAAGCGCCCTAGCGCCGGCCCATTCTCAGGCGCCCTTCCGCTTGCTCAGTAAGCAGGCATGGCGGCGCGAGCGCGGGCCATTACGCGCCCGGCTTCGGTGGGCAGAGCGAGTCGGTCGTAGACCAGCGCGAGCTTCTCGCAGGCGGGCCTTGCCATGGGGCTCGCCGTCACCGGCTAGCCTCTCCAATCGGTCAACATTGCGTTTCTCCATGAGCAAGCGCCGATCCGGCGCGTGTACTCCGGCCGAGGCGTTTATTTGTGATGCCGGGTTCAACTTACCTATTGCGTGCAGTTTTCCGCGCTATGGCCGCCCGTTCCGCAGTCATGCCCGGTCGTCCCGCTCGCGGTACTTAACTTGAGCCCCGTTCTCAACCGCCTGGAAATGGCACGATCATTCGTGATCGCGCTCAAATCCGATTTCGGTTATCCCGCTTCATCCACGTTCGACGGGCATGTCATCATGGCTACGGACATTCTTTCGGACGTCCTCAGGCAGGTACACCTGTCGACTGCCCTCTTCTTCGACGTCGAAGGCCGCGCTCCGTGGGTCACTGAATCGCAGCCGTCCAGGGAGTTCAAGGCGCTGATCATGCCGACGGCGCAGCCCGTCATAAATTACCATGTGGTCGCGAACGGCTTGTGTTGGGCAACGCTTCTCGGGCGCGAGGCCGACCCAATCCGCCTTCCAGCCCGTACCGTCATCGTCTTCCCCCAGGGACAGCGCCACGTGCTCTCGAGCGAACCGGGCCTTCGGGCGCCGTTCGATCCCTCAATACTCGAAGAGCCGCATTCAAGCCTCTGTTGAGATCGCTGCGATGCATGTTCGTCATCACCGACGATTTTTCGGAAAGGGATGGTTGGCTTGCCACGTTGATCCGGGCTGCCCAGGCAGAGGCCAAGGAGCAACGCGACGGCGGTCGCGGAGGCTTGAGCCGCTAGACCACGCCCTTTGCCCGTAATGCCCCGACGTCGAAGCCCAGTTCGCCCAGTACATCGTCCGTATGTTGCCCAAGGCGGGGAGGGGAGTGACGGGGCGGCGTCACCTTGCCGTTCGCCTTGAAACCGAGGCTTGGCAGCGCTACTTCCCTGGCGAGCCCGTCCAGGGCCACCGGTTGCATCAAGCCGCGGGTGGCGAGTTGAGGCTCGTTCAGCACTTCGTCCATGCGTCGGACCCGGACTCCGGGCACGCGAGCTTCGTCCAGGAATGCTTCCCATTCAGCTGCCGTGCGGGTACGGAAGAGGGTCGCGAACTCCGCACGCAGCGCCGGTATGTTATTCTTGCGTTCGACCGGCGTCGCAAAGCGCGGATCATCCAGCAGATCGGCCCCGCCGATCGCTCGGCAGAGAGTCCGGAACTGACGCTCATTGTTGGCGGCCAGCATGATGAGCCCGTCTCTGGTTTCATAGGTGCCGGAGGAAGGAGATCCGCTGAACGCCTCATTGCCAACCGGCTGCGGCGGATTGCCGGTCGCCATGGTCGAGACGGCGAGAGACGCCATCAGCAGCATCGCCGTGTCGAGCATCGCTACGTCGATATGCTGACCCTCACCCGTGCGGTCCCGTTCCAGCAAGGCAGAGACGACGGCGAACGCGCCCATCAGGCCGGTGGCGTAGTCGACATAAGGGCTGCCGACCTTGTTCGGCACGGTCTCGGGCGTTCCTGTGGTATGCATGATACCAACCATGCCCTGAATGATGTGGTCGTAGGCAGGCCGGTGCCCGATCGGCCCGTCCTGGCCGTAGGCGCTGAGGGAGGCATAGACGAGGCGGGGGTTTAGATCCCTGACCTCACCGTAACCAATATCCAGCCCCGCGGCCGTGCCCGGTTTGAAATTTTCGACGAGCACATCCGCCGTTTCGATCAACCTTTTCAGGACTTCGACGCCAGCCGGCTTCTTCAAATCAAGTGTGACGGACTTTTTGTTGCTATTTTGCGTGAGAAAGCTCAGCGAATAGCCGGCTTCACTCAACTCTGCATCGTTGCCGCCCTGCCGCGTCCAGTCGCCCTGGCCGGGAAGTTCGATCTTGATGACCTCGGCCCCCAGCAGCGCCAACTGGTAGGTGCAGTAAGGGCCGGCCAAAACCTGAGTCACGTCAATGACGCGCTTTCCGGCAAGCGGCTGGAACATGGTATCGGGCTCCTTCTTCCGCCCCGTCATTCGTAGGTGCGGGTGTCTTCGATAACCTTGCCATCATTCGGCAGCGAGCCAGGCGCGACCAGTTCTACCGCGTTCGGGCGGATGCGGATATCCGCATCGATGCTGGCGGCGATAGCCTCGGCCAACCCTTCCGGCTGGTCCTCAACTTCCGCTTTGAACACCATGGTGTCACGATTCCCGGCATTGCCGATAATGACACGGGCCTTCCCAACTTCCGGATGGCGCTTAAGCACATTCGCGATCTGTTTAGGGCGGACAAACATGCCGCGCACCTTGGTAGACTGGTCGGCGCGGCCCATCCAGCCCCTGATACGGGGCGCAGTACGGCCGCAGGGAGAGAGTCCCGGCATGATCGCCGAAAGGTCACCGGTGGCGAAGCGGATCAGCGGATAGTCCTTGTTCCAGATCTGGGTGACCACCACCTCGCCAACCTCGCCTTCGGGGACGGGCTCGCCGGTGCCGGGGCGCACGATCTCCACGATCAACCCTTCGGAAAGGATCATGCCTTCCATGGCTTCGCTTTCATAGGCGACGACGCCCAGATCGGCCGTGCCGTAGTTCTGCACGCAGGAGATTCCGTGAGCGATAATCTCCTGGCGCAGCGAAGGGGGCAGGGCGCCGGCGCCGACCAGCGCCTTGGTCATGCAGGAGATGTCGGTTCCCAGCTCGTTCGCCTTTTCCAGGACGATCTTCAAGAAGTCCGGTGTGCCCATGAAGCCGTTGATGCCGTACCAGTTGATTGCCTCGACCTGGCGCTCGGTCTGACCGATTCCGCCGGGAAACACGGCGCAGCCAAGCGCTCGGGCGGCGTTATCCGTTAGCAGGCCGGCGGGGGTGAAATGGTAGCTGAATGTGTTGATCAAGGTGTCGCCAGGACGGAAACCTGCCGCAAAAAGGGAACGCGCGCCCCGCCACCAGTCCGGGCTAATGCCTTCCGGCTCGGCAATTGGGCCCGGTGAAAGAAACAGATGCAACATCTTGCCCGGCGGAGTGGCGTTGAGCCCACCGAACGGCCGATTCATTGCTTGAGCCTCGATCAGGTCGGACTTGTACGTGACAGGAATTTGTGCGAGCGCCTCCCGGCTCGCAATTTCATGAGCGTCTATCCCGCCGAGCAGCTTGCCGAAATAGTCTGTCTTGTCTTTGGCATGGCCGATCTGGCGGGGGAGTTCGGCTAGCAGCGCCCGTTCGCGGACTTCAGGGTCCTGAATCTCGTAGGTATCGAAGTATTCGGTCATGGCGCGCCGCCTCCCAGCGGATTTGGTCTTTCCGCACAATCATACTGCGAGGAAAGGCGCATTTCTACCGAGCGAAGCACCCTCCTCGTTCCCGAAAGAGATGAAGGCGCCTCGAAACCGCCTGCACGAACGAGGCGGGATGGCCGGCTAACTATCCTGCCGCATGCGGTATTGACGAGCGGTCGGCCCTCCGGTCAGGCCACGGCGCGGATCGCCTTGCGCAGGGTCTCGACCGCCTCTTCCACGTGGCTTTCTTCCGCGATTAGGGGCGGGGAAAACGCCAGGACGTCGCCCGCAACCCGGGCATAGACGCCCATCTCGAAGCACTTCAGGAAGACATCGTAACCGCGCTTGCCGGGCTTGCCGTCTTCGGGCGCCAGTTCAACCGCGCCCATCAAGCCGATGTTCCGGATGTCGATGACGTTCGGTTCGTCTTTCACGCTGTGCACCGCCTCCTGGAACGCCGGTGCAAGAGCTGCCCCGCGCTCAAACAGACCCTCTTCCTTGTAGACGTCGAGCGTCGCGAGCCCCGCCGCCACGGCTACGGGATGGGCGGAGTAGGTGTAGCCGTGGGTAAACTCGACCGCCCACTCGGGGCCCTGCATCAGCGTGTCGTAAATATCACCGCGCATCACCACGCCGGAGGCCGGAATGGTGGCATTCGTCAGGCCCTTGGCGATCGTCATCATGTCGGGCGTGATGCCGAAGTACTCAGAGGCGAAAGCCTTGCCGAGACGTCCGAAGCCGGTGATGACCTCGTCGAAGATCAGCAAAATCCCATGCTTTTCCGTAATAGCCCGCAGCTTTTCCAGATAGCCTTTCGGCGGCACGAGTACACCCGTCGAGCCCGCCACAGGCTCCACGATGACACCCGCGATCGTGGAGGGGTCATGCAGCGCGCAGATGCGCTCCAGTTCATTGGCCAGGTGCGCACCCCAATCCGGTTGCCCCTTACTGAAGGCCATTTCTTCTAGGTTCTGGGTATGCGGCAGATGATCGACATAGGGTAGCATGGCACCGAAGAGCTTGCGATTGGCGCTAATCCCGCCGACCGAGATGCCGCCGAAGCCGATGCCGTGATAACCCCGTTCGCGCCCGACGAAGCGAACCCGCTGTGCCTCACCCCTGACGCGATGGTAGGCGAGAGCCACCTTCAGCGCCGTGTCGACGGCTTCCGACCCCGAGTTGGCGAAAAACACCGAATCGAGGCCGGCCGGTGCCAGAGACGCGACCCGGGACGCTAATTCGAACGCGGCGGGATGGCCCATCTGGAAGGTGGGAGCGAAGTCCATTGTCGCCACCTGTGCCTGCACCGCCTCGACGATGCGCTTGCGCCCATGACCCGCATTTACGCACCACAAGCCAGCCGAAGCATCAAGGATCTTCCGACCGTCCTTGGCTGTATAATACATGCCTTCGGCGCTGACGAGCAGGCGCGGTGCTTTCTTGAAAGCACGGTTCGCCGTAAACGGCATGAACCAGGGTTCAAGGTCATTCACATTGGCATGCGCAAGCGAAGCGGCGGTCGGGGCGAGAGTTTCGCTGGCCATGGATCGTATCCTCCGGGCGAATCGGCTAATCGGTCATGGACGCTAGCATAGGCATTCACATTCGAAAACGGCGTCTAATTACCGCCCGGATGGCAACGTGCTCCCAATCGGCCTGATCAAGCGGACACTATATATAGATTTCCACAGATAGTTCACTACGAACTCTAGATTCGGCTTGGCATTCGCAACCTGCATCTCGTAGTCTGAGATTGTCAGGCTGCTAGATATAGCGGCGCCATGATTAACCATGGAGGTTGCCCCGATGAGCTGGACGGATAGCCAAATCGCGGAGTTACGCAAGCTTTGGTCGGAGCCGCACACTGCGGCGCAGATTGGACAGTTGCTCGGCGTGTCCAAGAATGCGGTGATCGGCAAGGCTTACCGGTTGGGCCTGCCGCCGAAGCGCGGTGACCGGCAGCGCGGCCCGGCGCTGGTAGCAGTCAGTCCCCAGGTGTCGTCGCCTCGTTCGTGCGCGTGGCCGATTGGCGATCCGACCACCCCGGATTTCCATTTCTGCGGAGGGTCAGTTTTGCCGGGCAAGCCTTACTGCGCCTCTCATTGCGCAGTCGCCTATACCCACTACCGAAAAGCCGAAGACGCCGATGCAGCGATTGCGAAGGAAGCGGTCGCTTAGAGAACGGCACGGGGCGGTGGCGAGGCCGGGCGGATCGTTCTGACCGGAGACGGCCCCGGTTTTTTCCGGTGCTGAAGCCTGTATTGCAGTTGCGGGCTGTCCGATCCCCAGGTTTAGAAGGCGTGGACATCAGTCCCGATAAGTCGCGGTTGACAGCCTAGTCTTCACGCCGTGCCAGACTGTCAACCGCTTCCTGCAGGTCAGCTATTTGTTTCCGCAGGCCCTCCAATTCGTTTTTTTCGCTTGTTTTGTCCTTTTCGGGCTCTGGTTTGTCGTCCTGCGGAGCCTTTTTGTCAGCAGCTGCCGAGCCCTGGTTAGCCAGAGGGTTCAGCATCCGCATCGTCTGGTCGAACAGCGCCATTTGGCTGCGTTGAAGTTCTTCGACGCTAGGGGGCAGCATCCCTCCCATTGAATGGCTGAGATGCTTCTGCATCTCCTGCTGATTGCGACCGTACCAACCCATGACCGTCTCGAGAAATTGGGGCAACGTCCATCGCATGTTGTCTTCATACATGGAGATGATCTGCCGAAGGAAGCTAATCGGCAGCAAGTTCTGGCCGCGGCTTTCCTCCTCCACGATAATCTGGGTCAGAACCGCGCGGGTCAAATCTTCCGACGACTTTGCGTCCACTACCCGGAATTCAACGTCTTTCTGGACCATCTTGCGCAGATCATCGAGCGTGACATAGGCACTGGTCGCGGTGTTGTAGAGCCGCCGATTCGCGTATTTCTTGATGACGACGGTGTCGTCTGCGTCGGCGTCCGCTTTTCCGCGTTTTGCTGGCATGCAGCGACAGCCTCCTCGGCATAGAATGATTGACGCGGAAGCGTACGCGCCGATTCGTTGAATACCCGGGATAGACACGCCCCTCAAGTATGGCTTCTACAAGATGCATCATCGACCGGGAAAAAGACATGGCGAGCCAACTCGGCGGGATGCGGAGATTTTCTGTTGACTGACCCTGGCTTGGGGCGGGCCGGCCCGCGACCCCTAGCATTGCATTTGGCAACTGCTGCATTGACCTGGACCGGCGCGGTGCTGCCCGGCGGCGCGTGGATGGCGACGGTCAAAGGGACCCATCCGGTTGACGAAGTGTTGGCTCTAGCGGGCGCGGCGGAGCGGCGTTTCCGGCAATTGCTCGACGGGATCGCAGCCTATCAGTCCCATCCCTACCGTCGCACCTTGAGCGATCCTCCGGCGGTTTGGCGGGCCCAGGGAATTCGGGTGCTCGATTACGGTGACCAAGACAGTTTTGACCGGCCCCCGCTGGTAGTGATTCCCTCTCTCATCAACCGTCATTACATCCTCGACCTACAGGCGCGTCAAAGTTTTATGCGGTATCTGGCACGGGCCGGCTTCCGGCCGTTTCTGGTGGCCTGGGAAGATCCGGGACCGGCGGCCCGTTTCACGACAATCGATGGATATGTCGCTGTCAAACTGGATGCCGCCCTGGCGATTGTCCGGCGCCACACGGGGCAAAAACCGGTGATTATGGGGTACTGCCTGGGCGGTCTGCTGGCGCTTGCCCTAGCAACACGGCGGCCGCACGACGCAGCGGGATTGGTCTGTATGGCAACGCCGTGGGATTTTCACGCGGACAAGCTCTGCGAACCGGAGGAAGCCGCGCATGGATTGGCTGCGATCGAGCCCTTGTTGCAGGCAAGCGGCTGCCTGCCGGTCGATTGGGTGCAGACCATGTTCTATGCACTCGATCCATTTCGGGTAATCGAAAAGTTCTTGGCTTTTGCAAAGTGCGATCCTGCCACGGCAGAGGCGGAAGCGTTTGTTGCCTTGGAGGATTGGATCAACGATGGAATTTCCATGCCTGCTCCAGTGGCTCGGACCTTAATCGGCGAATGGTATGGCGCAAATACCCCCGGCCGTGGCGTCTGGACGGTAGCGGGCCAGCGAGTGAGGCCGGAACAGCTCGCCATGCCTGCGCTGATCGTCATGCCGGAGCGGGACCGGATCGTGCCGCCGGCAAGCGCACAAGCGCTGGCAACGGTCATACCTGCTGCCGATACGATAACCGTACCGCGCGGCCACATTGGCATGCTCGCAAGCCGCAGTGCGCCGACTGAGGTTTGGGAACCGTTGATTGCTTGGCTCCGAAGAACATGCCAGTGATTGAAAGGCGCGATGATTGTAAGGCGGCGTTCGACAGAATCAGGATTGTGCGGTGCAAAATGCAGACGTAGTTTTCCGGTCGCTTTCACTTCTTTTGATTCCGTGTCTGCCGAAGGAGCACCGTTAATGAGCAACGACGTTGTAATCGCGCAAGCCGCTCGGACGCCGATCGGTGCCTTTAACGGCGCGCTGGCCTCGTCACCCGCATCTGAACTGGGCACGATTGCCCTCAAAGAGGCCATCGCCCGCGCCGGAATAGCCGCGGAGGAAATCTCCGAGGTCATCATGGGCAACGTGCTCACTGCAGGGCAGGGGCAAAACCCGGCTCGGCAAGCTGCGATTCGTGCTGGTGTCCCGGAGATGGTGCCGGCCTATACGATCAATCACGTTTGCGGCTCGGGTTTGAAGGCCGTGGGATTGGCGGCCCAGGCAATCCGGGCCGGCGATAGCAGCATTGTTATTGCGGGCGGCCAGGAAAGCATGAGCCAAGCGCCGCATGCCATGCATCTGCGGAACGGGACCAAGATGGGTGACGCCTCCTTGGTGGATACCATGATCCGCGATGGCCTTTGGGACGCCTTCAACGGTTATCACATGGGCAATACAGCGGAGAACGTGGCCGAGAAATACCAGATTAGCCGAGAAGAGCAGGACGCGTTCGCCTGCCTGAGTCAAAACCGTGCGGAAGCTGCGCAAAAGACCGGCCGCTTTGCAGACGAAATTGCTCCTGTCTCGATCAAAACCCGGAAGGGCGAAACCCTGGTGGAGCAGGACGAATACCCGCGCCACGGCACAACCTTGGACACCTTGGCCAAGTTGCGTCCCGCTTTTACCAAGGATGGCTCCGTAACCGCGGGCAACGCGAGCGGCATCAACGATGGTGCCGCTGCGCTGGTGGTAATGAGCGGGACGGAGGCCGAGAAACGCGGAACAGAGCCTTTAGCACGCATCGTTTCTTTTGCGCAGGCAGGTGTCGATCCGGCTTTCATGGGCACCGGTCCCATTCCG
>CAYYSC010000008.1:0-22122 GCA_964474065.1 uncultured Rhodospirillales bacterium
TACGAGATTCTCCGGAGTGACTGGAGTTCAGACGTGTGCTCTTCCGATCTCGTCAAGGAACTGGCGATGAGCGACAAGGCCCAGATCACCATCACCGCCGAGAACCTGGGCGAGATGGCTGGAGTCCGGAAGTACCGGTACGGGATGGCGGAAGCCGAGGATATGGTGGGCGTCGTTACCGGCCTTGCCTGGACGGAAGTCGGCGGTGAGCTGCTTTCGGTCGAAGCGGCGACCATGCCAGGGAAGGGCAATGTCTCCCATACCGGTAAGCTGGGGGACGTAATGCAGGAGTCGGTGCAAGCGGCGCGGAGCTACGTGCGCAGCCGGATGTTGAACTACGGCGTTATCCCGCCCGAATTCGACAAGCGCGACATTCATGTGCACGTCCCGGAGGGTGCGACTCCGAAAGACGGCCCATCGGCTGGTGTGGCAATGTGCACGGCGATCATCTCGGCCCTCTCGGGGATTCCGGTCCGTCGGGACGTTGCGATGACCGGGGAGATTACCCTGCGTGGTCGGGTACTGCCCATCGGCGGTCTGAAGGAGAAGCTTCTGGCAGCGTTGCGCGGGGGCATCACCAAGGTCCTGATTCCGAAGGAAAACGAGAAGGACCTGGAAGACGTTCCGGAAAACGTCAAGCAGGCTCTGGAGATCGTTCCGGTGGATACGGTGGATGAGGTTTTGGCGGTTGCTCTTACCGAATTGCCGTCGGCCGTGGAGTGGAGCCCGGAAGCTGCAAAGGGCACTGAAGCGCACCTTTCTGGCGAGGTCGTGACCCACTAATCCAGCTTGCTGGAGGCGGGGGGAGGCAGATCCTTCCCCCGCCCCGGCGAATAATCGAACAAAAACATTGCGGGTGCTATTATCGGTGATTGACCGGTCTTTACGCCCGGCTATCCTGAGCAAGTGGCCTTGTCTGATCAACGACTTGGGACGACGAGGGAAGGGTATGGAACAGGGAGACACCCGTTGAATAAGAACGATTTGGTTGCAGCCGTGGCTGAGAACGCTGACATTACCCGGGCGGACGCAGCAAAAGCGGTCGATGCCGTGTTTGATACGATCACGTCCACGCTGAAGTCGGGGGACGAAGTCCGCTTGGTTGGTTTTGGAACATTCGCCGCCTCACGTCGGGCGGCAACGACCGGACGGAATCCGCGAACCGGTGAAACGATTGAAATCGCCGCATCGGTCCAGCCGAAATTCAAGGCCGGCAAGGGGTTGAAAGACGCCTTAAACGGCTCATAACTATTTGCGTTTATTGAGGTTCCATCCTTAACTCCGGTGTGAGTACCGGATCCGGGCGGTTAGCTCAGTTGGTAGAGCGGCTGGTTTACACCCAGTAGGTCGGCAGTTCGAGCCTGTCACCGCCCACCATTTCGCTCAGGCTCGCGGCCTGGCAGGCCAGGGTTATCATGAACGATACCACGGAAAGCGGCATCAGCCGCAAAGCACTCGTTGGACAGGTAGCGCTGGTCACGGGCGCGGGCAAAAATATCGGCCGCCAGATCGCCTTATACTTGGCGGAAGTCGGAGCCCAGATTGCCGTCAACGGTTTGAGCGACCGTGAAGCGGTTGATTCAGTCGTCGAAGAGATCAACGCCAGGCACGGGCAAGGCACCGCCCGAGGTTATATGGCCGATGTTACAGACGGCGCTGCGGTCAAGGCGATGGTTGATGCGGTCGCGTTAGATTTTGGCCGGCTGGATATCGTCATCACCAATCCGGCCATGCGGCGGCAGACGCCTTTTCCCGAGATGTCCTACGATGAATGGAGCCAAGTCCTGCAGGTGGCGCTCGATGGGGCGTTTCACACGATCAGTGCAGCGGTGCCCCGCATTATCGAAGGGGGCCGGGGTGGCCGGATCGTCACGATGTCCGGCGTCTCCACTCGGTTGGGTACCAAGAACCGGGCCCACGTTTGTGCGGCTAAGGGCGGGCTGGAGGGCTTTACGCGTGGCTTGGCCTCCGACCTCGCAGATTACGGAATTACAGTGAACAGTGTCTCGCCGGGCGCGGTGGACACGGTACGCGGGGCCGCGGCGGGGGCACTGCCTGGCAGGCTAGTCGACGACAGCATTCCGCTGAAGCGCAAAGGGCGTCCGGAAGAAGTGGCAGCGATGGTGCGGCATCTTTGCCTGCCGGAGGCCGCCTATATCACCGGACAGGTGATGCAGGTGAACGGCGGCGTCTATTATTCGTAGTCCCTGACGATTCCGCGTTGACGCGGCGGAATTCAACCGTTAGATACAGCTTCCTCATCTACCGGCGGCCGGGGCGACCCGGCATCCAATGCGGGGGTGTAGCTCAGTCGGTTAGAGCGCTGGCCTGTCACGCCAGAGGTCGCGGGTTCGAGCCCCGTCACTCCCGCCATTATCCCCCTGACCTTTTTGGATCTCGCGATCAGGCAAGCGTGTTGTGATTGCATGTCCGGTACCCAAACCGCGTTGCGTTCCACGGTCCCATCGCCTACACATTGCGCGACCAAAGGCGCAGTGCGTGGCCG
The DNA here is from genome assembly GCA_964474065.1 of uncultured Rhodospirillales bacterium. Classification (GTDB taxonomy): domain Bacteria; phylum Pseudomonadota; class Alphaproteobacteria; order Bin95; family Bin95; genus JACKII01. The sequence goes on from CAYYSC010000008.1 coordinate 2,507, forward strand.
TGCGTTTTAGCGACTAAGACAGTCGGCCACCGATTGCGCAACCTGACCGAATTCGCTTGAGGGCAAGGGATCATGCCGAGCCTCGAACCACTGCTGGCCGAATATCTTCCGATCATCCTGTTTCTGGGCATCGCGACGGCGATGGCGGCGCTTGCCGTGCTGGCATCGCAGATTATCGCCCGGCAGAAGCCCGATCCGGAAAAAAATTCGGCCTACGAATGCGGTTTTGAGCCGTTTGAGGATGCGCGGGGCAAGTTTGACGTCCGCTTCTACCTTGTCGCGATTCTGTTCATCATCTTTGACCTCGAAGTGGCCTTTCTGTTTCCGTGGGCGGTATCACTGGGCGGCATCGGCATGTTCGGCTTCTGGTCGATGGTCATCTTTCTCGGAATCCTGACCGTAGGATTCATATACGAGTGGAAAAAAGGAGCCTTGGAATGGGAGTAGTATCTCCTCCAGCCCCTGGCGGCTTGATAGGCCCCGGTGCCGATCAGGATTCGGTCCTTCGGGGCGTGACGGACGAATTGCAGGACAAGGGCTTTGTCGTCGCGCAAATGGATAAGCTGGTAAACTGGGCGCGCTCCGGCTCGCTTTGGCCGATGACCTTCGGCTTGGCCTGCTGCGCGGTAGAGATGATGCAGACGGCTGCCAGCCGGTATGATCTCGACCGGTTCGGCGTCGTCTTCCGGCCGAGCCCGCGCCAGTCCGATGTGATGATCGTGGCCGGCACGCTCACCAATAAAATGGCGCCGGCCCTCCGTAAAGTTTACGACCAGATGGCCGAGCCGCGTTGGGTAATCTCCATGGGTTCGTGCGCAAATGGCGGCGGGTACTACCACTATAGTTACTCTGTGGTGCGTGGCTGCGACCGGATCGTTCCGGTGGATGTTTACGTTCCCGGCTGCCCGCCGACGGCAGAGGCCTTGCTCTATGGCGTTCTGCTGTTGCAGAAAAAGATCGAGCGCACCGGCTCCATCACCCGTTAGCCGAAACGCTTTGCCGCTCGATTCTGAGGACATGGACGCTTGGAAGAACTAGCCGAACATATTGCCGCTGGCTTGCCCGATGCGGTGATCCGTACGGAAGTCGTGCGCGACGAATTGGTCGTCTGGGTCCGCCGAGACTCGATTGTCGGTGCCGCGATGTTTCTGCGGGACGACCCCACTTGCGACTGCCAGATGCTGATCGATATTTGCGGCGTCGATTACCCGGAGCGGGAGCAGCGGTTTGAGGTGGTCTACCATTTTCTGTCTCACCGGTTGAATCACCGTGTGCGGGTGAAACTCAGCACCGACGAGGATACGCCGGTTCCGTCGATCTGGGGCGTGTTCAGTGCGGCTAACTGGTTCGAGCGCGAAACGTACGATCTTTTTGGCGTGCTGTTCAGCGACCATCCGGACTTGCGCCGTATCCTGACCGACTACGGTTTCGAGGGGCATCCGATGCGGAAGGATTTTCCTCTCACCGGCAATGTCGAGGTGCGCTATGACGAGGAGCAGAAACGGGTGGTCTATGAGCCTGTGCGGCTGACGCAGGATTTCCGTTCGTTCGACTTCCTTTCCCCATGGGAGGGACCGGAGCGGTTGCTGCCTGGCGATGAGAAAGCCGATGAGGTTGAGGAGACTAAAGGCTAAGCCATGGCCGAGCAGTTTATTCAGAACTATACGCTGAACTTCGGGCCCCAACATCCTGCCGCGCACGGCGTGCTGCGCATGGTGATGGAATTGGACGGCGAAGTGGTCGACCGTATCGACAGTCATATCGGGTTGCTCCATCGGGGGACCGAAAAGCTGATCGAGTACAAAACGTACCTGCAGGCGCTTCCCTATTTCGACCGGCTCGATTATGTGGCGCCGATCAACCAGGAGCATGCCTTCGCGCTGGCGACCGAACAGCTTCTCGGCATCGAGGTGCCGGAGAGGGGACAGTATATCCGGGTGCTTATGTGTGAGCTCGGCCGGATCCTGAACCACCTGCTCAATCTGACGACCTTCGCCCTGGATGTCGGCGCGATGACCCCGCTGCTGTGGGGTTTCGAAGAGCGCGAAAAAATTATGGGCTTCTATGAGGCCGCTTCGGGCGCCCGGTTGCACTGCAATTATATCCGGCCCGGCGGCGTGCATCAGGATCTTCCTGCCGGGTTGACGGATGAAATCCGGGAATGGGCCCAGGCCTTTCCCGGTTTCATCGGCGATTTGGAATCGCTGCTGAACGAAAACCGTATCTTCAAGCAGCGCACGGTAGATATTGGGATCGCCAGCCGCAAAGAGGCGATGGACTGGGGCTTTTCCGGTCCGATGCTGCGGGCGTCCGGCGTCGCGTGGGACTTGCGCAAGGCGCAGCCCTACGACGTGTACGACCGGATGGACTTCGACATTCCGGTCGGAAAGAACGGCGACTGCTATGACCGCTACCTCGTCCGGGTGGAAGAAATGCGGCAATCCCTCCGGATCATCCATCAGTGCCTCGACCAGATGCCGGAAGGCGCGGTGATGACGACGGACGGGAAGATTTCGCCCCCGCGCCGGGGTGAGATGAAGAAATCGATGGAAGCGCTGATCCATCACTTCAAGCTATACACCGAGGGATACCACGTGCCCGAGGGGGAGACCTACGCCGCCGTCGAAGCGCCGAAGGGCGAATTCGGCGTGTATCTGGTTTCTGACGGAACCAACAAACCCTACCGGTGCAAGATCCGCGCGCCCGGCTTTGCTCACTTGCAGGCCATGGACTATCTCTGCAAGGGGCACATGCTGGCTGATAGCGTCGCGGTGTTGGGGGGGATGGATGTCGTCTTCGGGGAGATTGACCGGTGACACATTTCACGATCGCCGACGAAGCGTCTCAGCCGAAGAGCTTCGCTTTTACGCCAGAATATCGGACGCAGGCAGAGAAACATCTCGCTAAATATCCTCCGGGCCGGCAGCAGAGCGCGGTCATGCCCCTGCTGGATCTGGCCCAGCGCCAGCACGGCTGGATCCCGCGCGCCGCCGTTGCACATATTGCCGAGATTTTGGACCTGCCCGAAATCCGCGTCTGGGAGGTGGTGAGTTTCTACACCATGTTCCGGGCTTCCCCGGGCGGGCGCTATCACGTTGAAGTGTGCACCACAACGCCGTGCTGGCTGCGCGGTTCTGACGAGGTTGTGGCGGCCTGCAAGAAGAAGCTGGGCATCGGCTTTGGCGAGACGTCTGGGGACGAAATGTTCACCCTGCATGAGGTGGAATGCCTGGGCGCCTGTGTGAACGCGCCGATGATCGCTATTGGCGACGACTACTACGAAGACCTGGACGGCCCGAAGACCGAGGCAATTCTCGACGCGCTGGCGCGCGGCGAACAACCGACGCCCGGCCCACAGATCGAGCGGATGGCCTCGGCGCCGGTCGGCGGCCTGACTACGCTGAAGACCGTTGGTGGAGACGACTAGCAGATGCTGCGCGACGAAGACCGCATCTTCACGAACCTTTACGGCCAGGACGACTGGCGTCTCGAAGGCGCGCGCAAACGCGGCAGCTGGGACGGTACCAAGGCGCTGATCGAGTTGGGCCGGGAAGAACTCGTCAACCGGGTTAAGGCGTCCGGCCTGCGGGGTCGCGGAGGCGCCGGGTTCCCGACGGGACTCAAATGGTCCTTCATGCCGAAGGACACGGGCGGCCGCCCGTCTTATCTCGTCGTGAATGCGGACGAAGGCGAGCCCGGGACCTGCAAGGATCGGGACATCATGCGCCATGATCCGCACAAGCTGGTAGAAGGCTGTGTGATCGCGGGCGCCGCAATCGGGGCCACCGCCGGCTACATCTACATCCGCGGTGAGTTCTACCGGGAAGCCGAACGGCTTCAGGCGGCGATCGACGAGGCCTACGAGGCCGGTCTGGTCGGGAAGAACGCCTGCGGAAGCGGCTATGACTTCGACTTATACCTGCATCGCGGCGCCGGCTCGTACCTTTGCGGCGAAGAGACCGCGCTGATCGAAAGCCTTGAGGGCAAGAAGGGTCAGCCACGGCTCAAGCCGCCATTCCCGGCCGGAGCAGGTCTTTATGGTTGTCCCTCTACCGTGAACAATGTCGAGAGCATCGCCGTGGTGCCGACCATTCTGCGCCGCGGGGCGGAATGGTTTGCCGGGCTCGGCCGAGAGAACAATTCCGGGACCAAGATCTTCTGCATTTCAGGCCACGTGAACCAGCCCTGCAATGTGGAGGAAGAGATGGGCATCCCCATGCGGGAGCTGATCGAAAAGCACGCGGGCGGCGTGCGCGGCGGCTGGGACAACCTGCTGGCCGTGATCCCCGGCGGCTCCTCCACGCCGGTCCTGCCCAAGAAGATCTGCGATGACGTTTTGATGGATTTTGATTCCCTGCGCGCCGCGCAATCCGGTCTGGGCACGGCTGCGGTCATCGTCATGGACAAGTCGACCGACATCGTGAAGGCGTTTGCGCGGCTTGCCCAATTCTACCGTCACGAGAGTTGCGGCCAGTGCACGCCCTGCCGGGAAGGCTTCGGCTGGGTCGAACGGGTGATGCGCCGGATGGTGTCCGGCAATGCCCGGGTCGAGGAAATCGACATGCTTTGGGATGTCACCAAGCAGATCGAGGGCCACACGATCTGTGCCCACGGCGACGGCGGTTCCTGGCCGATCCAGGGCCTGATCCGGCACTTCCGGCCGGAGATGGAGCGCCGGATTGCCGAATACCACGCAAAAGCCGCGGCCTAAGGAGAGTCGGAGAGAATGCCCAAACTCACCGTCGACGGCATTGAGGTAGAAGTGCCGCCGGGCAGCACAGTCCTGCAGGCCTGCGAGGCCGCCGGTAAGGAAATACCCCGTTTTTGCTACCACCAGCGGCTTTCCATTGCCGGAAACTGCCGGATGTGTCTGGTGGAAGTGAAACCGGGCCCGCCGAAGCCGCAAGCGAGTTGCGCCTTGCCCGCAGCGGAGAATCAGGAAGTCTTTACCGATTCCGAAATGACGGTGAAGGCGCGCAAGGGCGTGATGGAAATGCTGCTGATCAATCATCCGCTCGATTGCCCGATCTGCGATCAGGGCGGTGAGTGCGATCTGCAGGATCAGGCGCTCTTTTACGGGATGGACCATTCCCGCTTCGAAGAAGCGAAGCGCGCGGTTTCCGAAAAATATATGGGCCCGCTGATCAAGACGATCATGACCCGCTGTATCCATTGCACCCGGTGCGTCCGCTTTATGGACGAGGTGGCCGGCGTGCCGACGGTCGGGGCGCTCGGACGGTCTGGCGATATGGAAATCACGACGCTGGAGCAGGGCATCTCGTCCGAACTTTCCGGCAATATCATCGATCTTTGCCCGGTAGGTGCCCTGACCTCGAAGCCGTATGCGTTTGAGGCCCGGCCTTGGGAACTCACCAAGACGCTCAGCATCGACGTCATGGATGCGATGGGCGCCAACATCCGCGTCGATGCCCGTTCAGGCGAGGTGATGCGGGTGCTGCCACGCCTGAACGAGGAGGTGAACGAGGAATGGATCGGCGACAAGTCGCGCTTTTCCTATGATGGCCTTACCCGCCAGCGCCTGGATCGGCCCTATGTCCGCAAGGAGGGTAAGCTGCGGCCGGTCTCCTGGCAGGAAGCATTGCAGACGGTTGCCGCCAAGCTGAAGGATACCCCGCCAGAGAAGATCGGAGCGATCGTTGGCGATCTGGCCGATTGCGAAAGTGTGTTCGCATTGAAGGGCGTATTGCATGGCCTCGGCATTGCCAGCATGGATTGCCGGCAGGACGGTGCAGCGATTGATCCTTCGTGCCGGGCCGGCTACATCATGAATTCCGGCTTGGCCGGCGTGGAGGAGAACGACGCGCTGCTGCTGATCGGCACGAATCCACGACTGGAAGCGCCGGTCTGGAACTCTCGCATTCGCAAGCGCTGGCTTGAGGGTGGTTTCAAGATCGGCGTCGTCGGCGAAAACGCCGACCTTACGTACCGGACCAATTATCTGGGCGCCGGTCCCCAGACCCTGAAGGAGATCGCGGACGGCCGTCACGAGTTCTGCGAGGTATTGGAGAAGGCCGAGCGGCCGCTGGTCATCGTTGGGCCGGGCGCGCTTGCGCGCCCGGACGGTGCCGCGGTCTTGCACACGGTCCGCGCCATCGCGGAGAGGTACGCGGGCGGCCGGGACGGTTTCGGAATGTTGCACACGGCGGCAGCCCGCGTCGGGGCGCTCGATCTTGGATTCGTGCCAGGCGACGCCGGGCGCGACACGGGCGGCATTTTGGACGGTGCGGCCTCCGGCGAGGTAGAGGTGGTCTATCTGCTTGGTGCGGATGAGATCGAAATGTCAAAACTCGCCGGCACTTTCGTCATTTATCAAGGTCATCACGGCGATGCGGGTGCTCACGTCGCAGATGTGATTCTGCCTGGCGCCGCCTATACGGAAAAAGATGCGACCTACGTCAATACGGAGGGACGGCCTCAGCTTGCTCTCCGGGCTGTGTTCCCGCCCGGCGATGCGCGCGAGGACTGGGCGATTTTTCGCGCGTTGTCCGGAGCGCTCGGCAGCCCTCTTCCCTATAACGACCTGGACGCTTTGCGCGACGCAATGATCGAGGCCGTTCCGCATCTGGGCGACATCGAGCTGTTAAGCGGAGCGACGTGGGGTACGTTCGGTCAGGCTGGAGAGATGGACGAAATGCCGTTTGCCTCTCCGGTACAGAACTACTACCACACCAATCCCATTGCCCGCGCCTCTCAGACAATGGCACGGTGCATCGAAGAGTTGATGCCAGCCCAAGAGGCGGCGGCAGGACAAAAGGTTACCGGCACCGATGGATAGCGCGACCGATATCGGCTTCTGGGGCGGCTATGTCTGGCCGGGCGTCATTATCGTCCTTCAGGTCGTGGCCATTATCCTGCCGCTCATGGTTGCCGTTGCGTATCTGACACTGGCTGAGCGGAAGGTCATCGCGGCCATGCAGATGCGGCGAGGGCCCAACGTGGTCGGGCCTTTCGGCTTGCTGCAGCCATTGGCGGACGGGCTGAAGCTGCTGACCAAAGAGACCATTATCCCTTCCGGCGCCAACCGCTTTCTGTTTGTGCTGGCGCCGATGCTCACCTTCATTCTGGCCCTTGTCGCCTGGGCGGTCATTCCGGTGGACGCAGGCTGGGTGCTGGCCGATATCAACGTCGGTATCCTCTACCTCTTCGCTATTTCGTCGCTCGGCGTTTACGGAATCATCGTTGCCGGATGGGCCTCCAACTCGCGCTACCCTTTCTTGGGCGCGCTGCGGTCGGCGGCGCAGATGGTGAGCTACGAGGTGTCGATTGGCTTTGTGATCATCACGGTTCTGCTTTGCGTCGGCTCCTTGAATCTGACAGCCATCGTTGAGGCGCAGCGCAATATCTGGTTTGTCATTCCGCTGCTGCCGATGTTCGTTGTGTTTTACGTTTCGGCGCTCGCCGAAACCAACCGGGCGCCGTTCGACCTGCCGGAAGCTGAAGCCGAATTGGTGAGCGGTTACAACGTCGAATACTCGGCGATGACGTTCGGGCTCTTCTTTTTGGGCGAATATGCCAACATGATCCTGATGAGCGGGATCGGCACCATCCTGTTCCTTGGCGGTTGGCTGCCGATCATCGACGTGGCGCCGTTCAATTGGATCCCCGGCGTCATCTGGTTCCTGTTAAAGACGTTCCTGCTGTTGTTCGGCTTCCTATGGGTGCGCGCAACGTTGCCGCGCTACCGCTATGACCAGTTGATGCGTCTCGGTTGGAAGATCTTCCTTCCATTCTCCCTGTTCTTCGTCATCCTGACCGCAGGCGTGCTCATCGCCTTCGGCTGGCTGCCGGAATCGGCCGTATAGGAGCGCGAAAACATGAGTTTCTTCGACCGCACCGCGCGCGGCTTTTTGCTGGGCGAAATCTTTTCGGGCATGGCATTGACCTTCAAGACAATGTTTAAGCCGAAGGTCACGTTGAATTACCCGTACGAAAAGGGCCCTCTTTCGCCGCGTTTTCGGGGGGAGCATGTGCTGCGCCGGTACCCGAACGGGGAGGAACGTTGCATCGCCTGCAAACTTTGCGAGGCGGTATGCCCGGCGCTTGCCATCACCATCGAGGCCGAACCGCGCGAAGACGGGTCCCGCCGGACTACGCGGTACGACATCGACATGACCAAGTGCATCTACTGCGGACTCTGCCAGGAAGCCTGCCCCGTGGATGCGATTGTCGAAGGCCCCAATTTCGAGTTCGCCACTGAAACCCGTGAGGAGCTGATGTACAACAAGGAAAAGCTCCTCGAAAATGGCGACCGGTGGGAAAGTGCCATTGCCAAAGCGTTGGAAGCCGACGCGCCCTACCGCTAACGCTGGCGAGAAAGCCTGACGGAATGATTATCTCCGCTATTGCCTTCTATCTCTTTGCGGCCATCACGATCATCTCTGGCTTCATGGTCGTGACCGCCCGGAACCCCGTGCATTCGGTGCTGTGGCTGATTCTGGCCTTTTTTAATTCGGCCGGCCTGTTTGTCCTGATGGGCGCGGAATTCCTCGCCATGGTTCTGGTGGTCGTCTATGTCGGGGCGGTCGCTGTCCTGTTCCTGTTCGTCGTCATGATGCTGGACGTGAACTTTCAAAGCCTGCGCCAGGGCGCCCAAAATTACGCTATGATCGGTGGGATCATCGGCACGATCCTGCTGATCGAACTGATTTTCCTGATGACCGGTAATATTGTGCTGCCCGAGGGCCCGGCGGGCGCCCAGCCCATTCCGGCTTTCGACATGATGTCCAATACACACGCCCTCGGCCATGTCCTGTACACCGACTATTTCTACTTGTTCCAGGCAGCGGGCATGATCCTGCTGGTTGCGATGGTTGGTGCGATTGTCCTCACCCTTCGCGAGCGGGCGGGCGTTCGAAAACAGAAAGTGGCAGACCAGATGGAGCGCCGCCCCGCCGATACGCTCGCGGTCGTCAAGGTCCAGCCTGGCCAGGGCGCCTAGAGGGGGTTACCGGAATGTTGGAAATTGGCTTGGCGCACTATCTGACGGTTGCCGCAATTCTGTTTACGCTCGGGATTTTCGGGATCTTTCTTAATCGTCGGAATGTGATCGTCATCTTGATGTCGGTCGAACTGATCTTGCTCGCGGTGAACATCAATTTCGTCGCATTCTCCGCTCATCTGGGCGACTTGGTCGGGCAGGTGTTCGCGATGTTCGTCCTGACGGTCGCGGCGGCTGAAGCTGCGATCGGGCTGGCGATTCTGGTGGTCTATTTCCGTAACCGCGGCTCGATCGCGGTGGACGACATCAACCTGATGAAGGGCTGAGATGTATTCCCTCGCCATCTTTCTGCCGCTGATCGGGGCGCTGATCGCGGGTTTCTTCGGTCGCTCGATCGGCGACCGGGGGGCCCAGTTGGTAACGTGCGGGCTGGTGATCCTGGCCGCGGTGATCTCGGTGGTCGCGTTTATCGATATCGGGGTGTTGGGCAACACCTATCACGTCGATTTGGCGACCTGGATCCGGTCCGGCACCCTCGAAGCCCGCTGGGCGTTCCGCTTCGACACACTTACGGTCGTGATGATGCTGGTTGTCACGCTCGTCTCCTCCTGCGTGCATGTCTATTCGATCGGCTATATGCACCACGACCCGGCTATCCCGCGGTTCATGGCCTACCTGTCGCTGTTCACCTTCTCCATGCTGATGTTGGTGACGGCAGACAATCTGGTGCAGCTGTTTTTCGGTTGGGAAGGCGTGGGTCTTTGCTCCTACCTCTTGATCGGTTTCTGGTATGAGCGGGCCAGTGCCAACTCGGCCGCGATGAAGGCATTCGTCGTCAACCGGATCGGTGACTTTGGCTTCGTGCTTGGTATCGTCGGGTGCTACCTGCTGTTCGATTCAGTGGCGTTCGACACGATCTTTGCCAATGCTTCCGCCATGGCAGAAGAAAGCATGACGTTCCTTGGCATGGAATTTCCGGCGCTGGAAATTCTTTGTTTCCTCCTGTTCATTGGCGCGATGGGCAAGTCGGCGCAGCTTGGCTTGCATACTTGGCTGCCGGACGCGATGGAAGGACCGACACCGGTCAGCGCGTTGATCCATGCAGCGACAATGGTGACGGCGGGAGTGTTTCTCGTCGCGCGCATGTCGCCGGTCTTTGAGTATGCGCCTGACACGTTGGCATTCATTGCTTTCATCGGCGCCGCGACCGCATTCTTCGCGGCGACCGTTGCGCTGACCCAGACCGATATCAAACGGGTCGTCGCCTATTCGACGTGTTCCCAGCTCGGCTACATGTTTTTCGCCTGCGGCGTCAGCGCGTACCCGGCGGCGATTTTCCACCTTCTCACCCATGCCTTCTTCAAGGCCCTGCTGTTCCTTGGCGCCGGCAGCGTGATCCACGCCATGTCCGACGAACAGGATATGCGGAAAATGGGCGGCATCCGAAGGCTGATCCCGCGCACCTATGTCCTGATGTGGATCGGGTCGTTGGCCCTGGCGGGTATCCCATTCTTCGCGGGCTTCTATTCCAAGGACATTATCCTGGAGAGCGCATTCGCTGCCGATAAGCCCGTTGGCACGCTTGCATTCATTCTTGGGATCATGGCGGCGTTCATGACCGCTTTCTATTCTTGGCGCCTATTGTTCATGACCTTCCACGGTGAGCCGAAAGCCGACGAGAAGGTGATGGCCCATGTGCACGAATCCCCGCCGATCATGATGGTGCCGCTCTACGTGCTCGCGATTGGCGCGGTGTTCTCGGGCATGATGTTTGCCGGGATGATGGTCGGCGATCATCCGGAGCATTTCTGGGGTGACTCTATTCTCATGCTGGAAGGCAACACTGCCCTCCACGATGCGCACTATGTGCCGATCTGGGTCGTCCTGCTGCCGCTGATCGTTTCGCTCGCCGGGATTGCGCTCGCCTACCAACTCTATATCCGCAACCGCGAAGCGCTGCGGGAGCTGAAGGAAAGTGCGGGTGGGTTGTACACCTTCTTGTTGAACAAGTGGTATTTCGATGAGGCCTACAACTGGTTGTTCGTCCGCCCGGCCCATTGGGTGGGCCGCTTCCTCTGGAAGCGGGGAGACGGCGACGTGATCGATGGTGTCGGCCCAAACGGAATTGCGGCGCGGGTGGTTGATATCGCGCGCAACGCGAGCCGCCTGCAGAGCGGGTTACTGTATCACTACGCCTTCGCGATGCTGATCGGTGTGGTGCTGCTGCTGACCTGGTACTTCAGCCAAACGGGAGCGTGACCGGTGACCGGCGTACCCTTGTTATCGCTCACGATCTTTCTGCCGCTGATCGGGGCAGTGCTCATCCTGCTGCTGGCTCGCGGCGACCAGGAGACGGAGGCGCGGAGCGCCCGCATGGTCGCCCTTTGGACCAGCGGCATTACCTTTGTGATTTCGCTTTTTCTCTGGTTCGGCTTCCAGCCTGGCACGGCAGAATTCCAGTTCGTTGAGGAAATGCCTTGGTTCCCTGAGTTCAACATCGCTTATCGCGTAGGCATTGACGGGATCAGCCTGTTCTTTGTGCTCCTCTCCACATTTCTGACGCCCATCTGCGTGCTGGCTTCCTGGGAAGCGGTGCAGAACCGGGTGAAGGAATATATGGTGGCGTTTCTCGTGCTCGAGACCTTCATGGTCGGCATGTTTTGCTCCCTGGATTTCTTCGCTTTCTATGTATTCTTCGAAGGCGTCTTGATCCCGATGTTCCTGATCATCGGCGTCTGGGGCGGGGCTCGGCGGATTTATGCGGCGTTCAAGTTCTTCCTTTATACACTCCTAGGCTCCTTGTTGATGCTCGTGGCCATCCTGGTGATCTACTGGGATGTTGGCAGCGCAAGCATTCCCGCGGCCTTGCAGCATGCATTCGATCCAGAACTCCAGACTTGGCTCTGGCTGGCGTTCTTTGCGTCGTTCGCGGTGAAAATGCCGATGTGGCCGGTCCACACTTGGCTACCGGACGCGCATGTGGAGGCACCGACTGCCGGTTCGGTTATTCTGGCGGGTGTGCTGCTGAAGATGGGCGGCTACGGCTTCCTGCGTTTTTCCATTCCCATGTTTCCAGAAGCCTCCGCTGATTTTGCACCGCTCGTTTATGGCCTATCGGTAGTGGCGGTGATCTACACGTCTCTCGTGGCCCTGGCGCAGGAGGACATGAAGAAGCTCATCGCCTATTCCTCCGTGGCACATATGGGTTTCGTCACCATCGGCCTCTTTACTCTGAATGTTCAGGGGATTGAGGGCGCCATGTTCCAGATGTTGTCCCACGGCATCATTTCGGGCGCGCTGTTTCTCTGCGTTGGGGTCATTTATGACCGGCTTCACACCCGAGAAATTTCGCGCTACGGCGGTTTGGTAAACCGCATGCCGAAATATGCGTTCGTTTTCATGGTGTTCACCATGGGCAGCGTCGGCCTGCCATCGACGAGCGGATTCGTCGGTGAGTTCCTCGTGCTGGCCGGCGTGTTCCAAGACAATACCTGGGTCGCTTTCCTCGCCGCCACCGGCGTGATCCTCGGCGCTGCTTACATGCTCTTCCTTTACCGGCGTGTCATTTTCGGCAAGTTGGAAAAGGAAGACCTGAAAAGCATGATGGACCTCAACTGGCGTGAGGTCGGAATCATGGCGCCAATGGTGGTCCTCGTCTTCTGGATGGGCATTTACCCGAGTTCCTTCCTGGACCTCATTCATCCATCCGTGGCCGCGATTGTCGACCAGACAAACCTGGCGCTGGAAGCGGCCGCGGCCCGCGTTCCCGAAACTGCCGCTGCCGCCGGCAGCCATTAAGGAGGCTGAGCGAAGCTCATGGCCTGGACAGTAGCCCTGCCGGAAATCGTGCTGGCTGTCGGCGTGATGGTCTTGTTGATGCTGGGTGTTTTCCGCGGCGATCGAGGCACCGGCCTAGTCGCCGTCCTGACATCGCTGTTGTTGATCGGCGTGCTGGTTGTCAGCCTGCTAAGTCCAAGTGGGCCGGCCATGGGCGGCCTGTTCATTGAAAACGGCTTCACAGGGTTCGTGAAAGTCCTGATTCTCTTGGGCAGCGCCGTCGCCATTGTCATGGCGATGGACTTCTGCAGCCGCGAAGGGATGCAGCGATTCGAGTATCCGCTGCTGATGGCCTTGGCGACGCTCGGCATGCTGATGATGGTGTCTGCGGATGACTTCATCGCCCTTTATCTCGGCCTCGAACTGCAATCGCTCTCCGTTTATGTGCTGGCCGCTTTCCGGCGGGATTCCGTACGATCCACGGAAGCCGGCCTGAAATACTTTGTGCTCGGGGCCCTGTCCTCCGGCATGCTGCTTTACGGCTGCTCGCTGATCTACGGTTTCAGTGCGCACACGGGCTTCACTGATGTGGCCCAGGTCCTTGCCAATGCCGAAACCGTCCCGCTTGGCGTGGCGGCGGGCATCGTCTTTGTCGCCGCCGGTCTCGCTTTCAAGGTGTCCGCTGTGCCATTCCACATGTGGACGCCGGATGTCTATGAGGGCGCACCAACGCCGATCACCGCGTTTATGGCTGTCGCCCCGAAGATCGCTGCAATGGCATTGTTCGTTCGGGTGCTCCATGGGCCGTTCGGCGACCTGGTGGATGTGTGGCAGCAGGTGATCGTTTTCATTTCCCTTGCCTCGATGATCCTTGGTGCTTTTGCGGCCGTCGTTCAGACCAACATCAAGCGGTTGATGGCCTACAGTTCGATCGGCCATGTCGGCTATGCCCTGGTGGGGCTCGCTGCGGGTACCCAGGCGGGTGTGACCGGAGTCTTGATCTACTTCGCGATCTACCTGTTCATGAATGTGGGCACGTTCGCCTGCATCCTGTCGATGCGCCGGGGCGGCCGCATGGTGGAGGGCCTGGAAGATCTGGCGGGTTTGTCCAAGACCCATCCCCTGATGGCAGCCGCGCTCGCCGCCTTTATGTTTTCCATGGCGGGCATTCCGCCGCTCGCTGGTTTCTGGGGCAAGCTCTATGTGTTCCAGGCAGCAGTAGGGGCGGAACTCTACTTCCTGGCTGTGATCGGCGTTGTAACGAGTGTGGTGAGCTGCTTCTACTATCTGCGCATCGTGAAGCTGATGTACTTCGATGAGGCGAGTGACCCGCTGGATCGCACGATCGGCCGGGAGATGGCGGCAGTCCTGGGCGTGAGTGCCGCAGTGATCCTTCTGTTCATCCTGGTGCCAGGGCCGATCACCGGTCCGGCGACAGCCGCGGCGGCGGCGCTGTTCGGGGGATGAACCGGCCGCCAGAGGGCTACCGGATCATCCGACTGGATGCGGTCGACAGCACCAATAACGTCGCGAAATTGGCTGCGGCCGACAGTGCAGTGGACGGCACGGTGTTTTGGACCTCTCAGCAGACCGCCGGTCGGGGAACGCACGGGCGCGAGTGGTCCACGCCGCCGGGCAATCTCGCAGTTTCGATTCTGAAACGCCCGCGTATGCCGATCCGTTTTGCCGCCCAGGGTGCGCTGGTGAGCGCGGTGGCATTGGCGGACGCCCTAACGGAAACGGGATTAAGCGGGGACCGTATCGGGCTTAAATGGCCGAACGATGTCATGGTCGATGGGCGCAAGATCAGCGGTATTCTGCTGGAGGGGGCGGCGAACGATGCCGCCGTGGATTGGCTTGTGATCGGCGTCGGCGTCAATGTGGTCCATCATCCGGCCGAGGCGCGCCATCCCGCCACCGATCTGGCCGCCTCAGGGGTGCAGGCCACGGTGGAGGGGGTGCTCGGGAGTTTCCTTGGCGCGTTCGAACGCTGGTGGGGCCGCTGGCGGCGTTACGGTTTTCCAGTGATCGCCACGGCATGGTCGGCCCGCTCCCAGCATCGTCCGGGCGACTTGCTGACTGTCTCCCAGGGCGGCCAAACCTTTCAGGCGATCTACAAAGGGCTCAGTGCCGACGGGGCCCTTGTCGTCGCCGGAATGGACGGGATGGATAAAGAAGTCGCTTCCGGCGAGATTTTCGCGCATGCTTAGTTCCAACCTTTATACCTGACGGACCGACGAAGCCCATGCTGTTGGCGATCGACGCCGGCAACACCAACACGGTTTTTGCTGTTTATGATGACGACCGGAACCAGCGCGGCCTCTGGCGGGCTGGAACGGATACTCACCGGACGGCGGACGAGTATGCGGTCTGGTTGATTCAGTTGATGGCCCTTAAGGATCTGCGCCCTAAGGATGTCAATGCTGCCATCATTTCGACCGTGGTGCCCGCCGCGTTGTTCAACCTGACCAATCTCTGCGGCAACTATTTCAATGTCTCGCCGTTGGTGGTAGGAGAACCGGAGGTCAGTCTGGGTATGAGCGTGAACGTCCCAAATCCGCGGGAGGTTGGGGCAGACCGCTTGGTTAACGCGGTGGCCGCTCACCATGCTTACGGGGGCCCATTAGTCATCATCGACTTTGGCACCGCCACAACATTCGACGTCGTCAGCGAAAGCGGCGCTTATGAGGGGGGGATCATCGCTCCCGGCGTGAACCTGTCGATGGAAGCGCTTCATATGGCGGCGGCGAAGCTGCCGCTTGTTGCGGTGCGTCGGCCGCAGAAGATCGTGGGTACCGATACGGTGGGCGCGATGCAGTCCGGGATCTTCTGGGGATATGTCGGATTGATAGAAGGACTGATCGCGCGCATCAAAGCCGAAATGAAGATGTCGCATGCCAAAGTGGTCGCAACAGGCGGCCTGGCTACCCATTTCTCCAACGCGACGGATATGATCGATTTGACTGATAAAGATCTCACCCTCCGGGGTTTGTTAGACGTACACCGACTGAATTGCCCGTGAAATTTCATTCCCTGAAGAAAGACCAGCTTCTGCCTAATCTGCCGGTGCCGCGTCAGGATGAGGTCCTGTTCTGCGCGCTTGGTGGTATTGGCGAGATCGGAATGAATGCCGCCCTGTATGGCCATGATGGCAAATGGATCATGGTGGATTGTGGCATCACCTTTGCCGATGACCAGGATCCGGGCGTGGATGTGATCCTGCCCGACCTGACAGCCGCCCGGTTGCTCGGTGATCGGCTGCTTGGCATCGTCCTGACCCATGCGCACGAGGATCATTTGGGCGCTGTGCCCTACCTTGGTCCGGATCTTGGGGTTCCGGTGTTCGCGACGCCATTCACGGCGACCTTTCTGAAGCGCAAGTTGCAGGAAGATGGGCAGGGTGACGTAACTGTCCGCACCATTGAACCGGGCGGTGAGATTCGCTTGGGACCGTTTCAGCTTCGCTATATTCCGGTACCTCATTCCATTCCCGAGGCACAGTCGCTGACTATCAGGAGCGGCATTGGCACGTTCTTGCATACGGGGGATTGGAAGACCGACCCGGCGCCAGTAGTTGGGAAGGGCTTCAAGCCGGAGCGATTCCGGAAACTCGGCGAGGAAGGGGTTCTCGCCATGTTCTGCGATTCGACGAACGCGATGGTCGAAGGGCGGACGGGCAGCGAAGCTGAGCTTGCCACCGGCATTGCCGAACAGATTGCGGCGGCGCCGCTGCGGGCGGTTTTCACCTGCTTCGCCAGCAATATCGCCCGCCTTGCTACGATCTGCCGCGCAGCTGCCGAGCAGGGACGCCATGTGGCGTTGGTCGGGCGCTCCCTTCGGCGGATGCATGAAGTGGCGCAAGCGACCGGCTACTGGCCGGATGATCTGCCGGGGCTGGTGGAGGAAAATTACATTGGTTACCTGCCGCGCGAGCAGACGGTGATCATCTGCACCGGCAGTCAGGGTGAGGCCCAGGCGGCGCTGGCCCGGATGGCGACCGGGGCTCATCCCCATGTGAACCTGGAGCCCGGCGATACGGTGATCTACTCTTCGCGGGATATTCCCGGTAACGATCGGGCGATCGGGCGCATCCGCAATCGGCTGATCGCGTCGGGCGTGCACATTGTCACCGACGACGAGGCGCACGTTCATGTCTCGGGGCATCCGGCGCGGGATGAATTGCGGCAGATGTATGAACTGGTCCAGCCGAAGCTCGTTGTCCCTTGCCATGGCGAGACGGCGCACTTGTTCGCGAACGAGGCACTGGCGAAGGAAGTGGGCGTTCCCGCAGTGGCGCAAGCGCCGAATGGCACGGTTCTTCGGATCAAACTGGACGAGGCCACGGAAATCGGTCGAGTCCGCGCCGGGCGCCAAGCTTTGGATGGAGCGCGGACCGTGGCCATTGGCGGAGAGGCGATCCGCACCCGCCGGCAGGTATTGGCCAACGGTGCGGTCATGGTGAGTGCCGCTATCGACCGCAGCGGCGACTTGGTTGCCGATCTGGAAATTTCCCTGCACGGCCTCACCGACACGGAGGATGAGGATCTGCTCGACGACATCGCCGAAGTCGTAGAAGACACGATTGCAAGTGCGCCGGGGCGGGATATCGACGGACAGACGGAGCGGATTCGCACCGCCGTCCGGCGCTTATTCAGGGCCCGCTTCAACAAGCGGCCAGTGGTAACCGTGCATTTGCTGCGAGTGGACACCACCTTGGTGGCATAAGCTTTCGGGGAAGAGAAGACATGCTTGGACGCCTGAACCACGTAGCCATTGTCGTACCGGACTTGGCGGCAGCGGCGGAGACCTACCGCAAATCGCTCGGTGCCACGGTGAGTACGCCGGAGATCCTGCCGGACCACGGCGTCACCGTGGTATTCGTCGAGTTGCCGAATACCAAGATTGAATTGCTGGAGCCCTATGGCGACGAATCGCCGGTAGGGGGTTTTCTGGAGAAATCGCCGTCCGGTGGCATGCACCACGTGTGCTACGAGGTGGACGATATCCTGGCTGCTCGCGATCATCTGAAGGCTGAGGGCGCGCGAGTACTCGGCGATGGCGAGCCGAAGGTTGGCGCGCACGGCAAGCCGGTGTTATTTTTGCACCCGAAAGACTTCTGCGGAACGCTCGTGGAGCTGGAGCAAGCCTAAAATGGGAATTGGCACTGGTATCGCTGCGTTCATCATTATTTGGTGGGTCGTGCTGTTTACCGTGCTGCCGTGGGGCGTCCAGCGCAACAGTCAGCCCGGTCCGGGGGAAGACCCCGGCGCGCCCGTCCGGCATCGGCTCCTGCTAAAGGCGCTGGTAACGACCGGGATTGCGTTAGTCCTGTGGGGCGCACTGTATACTGCGAACGAAATGGATGTGTTTTCTTTCCGTGATGTCTCGGGAAGCTACCAGGATAATAATCAACAACAGTAGCTCGCGGCGGACAATGGAAAGGGCCGATGAAGTCGTCAATCGACCCATCGGCCCGTTCTGATTGAGGAGACCGTTTTTGGCCGGTCAGCTTAATTTACGACCGTGACGTCGCCGTTCCTCTCATCGATATTCAGATCGACCGGCCTGCCGTCGCGGGAAGCCTTGACCGAGATGATATTGCCTTCCCGCTCCGTGACCCGCGCGTTCTCATAGCCGAGATCGGCCAAGGCGTCGACGATCTGCTCATCCGACATTTCTTCAGCATAACCAATCGACGGTTCGGTGCGTTCTTCCAGGCTGGTCACGACACCGGTATCGGTGTTTAGCCGAAAATTCACCGTACGGCCGTTTAGGGAGGCCATCCCCCGGAATACATCGCCGTGTTTCTCGATACTGTGGACATTGGTATATCCAATGTCTTCGAGGTTGGAAGCGACCTGCGCTTCCGTCATGTCATCGTGAGTTGCGATGTAGTCGCGGCGTGCTTCCTTCTGGGTTTCAATACGCCCGTTCGCCTGGTCAATCCGGATTGAATAGGGCTGGCCATCCCACCACGCGGTAGCGGTGTAAATTTCGCCGACATGGCGGATGTCGTGGATCCGCGTATAACCAAGATCATGCAGTTCCTTGGTAATTTCAGACTGCGTGCGGTCCTGCGCTGTCGGGGGCAGTACCTTGGGACGCTCACCGGTTGCGGCTAGCGCTAAACTTGACGCGAAGATGGCGCTCATCGCCAATACGCTGATCCTAGTCATGCTTGTCCTCCAATCATATCCCATTGCTTCAAATACTTGATTTGAAGCGAGTCAATCTTGCCAATATGTCGACCAACACTTCGGTGTTGTTCGATGCCCTGAATGTGGCAGCACAATGACGTCCGACAAGTCACAGGAATGTGATACAACTTCTTTACACTTTTGGCTTGATTTGCCGCAACCCTTGGCACTGAACGGGCCCGTGGCGCTCACCGCCGCAGCAAGTGGCGAACCCTCACCAGCCATGTTGCGAGAACGAACAGGACCACGAAGCCGGCCCAACCGCCGACAAACCACGCGCTTTCCATCAGACGGACTTGTTCGTCGGGCCGGTTCGCTTGGCCGTGGGGTTTGGCAATGAGATCGCCGACGACCTCGCTCAAGAACGGCGCGAGGATCGCAAGCACTGCGATTCCCAGCACGCCAGCGTAAACCACAAGTGGCGCCGGGCGCGGGGGCGGGCCGATGGTGAGGACGACGAAAAACAGCACGGTCCCGACCATGGTGTCCCAGTAGGTCCAAATCGCGGCCGGGTCCGAGGACAGATAGACCATCGCGGCAAGCGCGGCACCCGCAAGAGTGCCGAAATTGCTCGGGTCGAGAGTGTCTTTCCCGATGTCCGCGCGGCCCTGGACGACCTGTTTCGCAGCTTCGTAAGCTCTGAACGGCATGCTTCGGCTCTGAAAAAGACAGCAGGCGGTAAG
>CAYYSC010000009.1:0-21091 GCA_964474065.1 uncultured Rhodospirillales bacterium
GCCTGCACCATACCGTCATCGCTGCGCGTGCCCGCCTCGCCTCCCACGGTTGACGCCGCTTCGGCAGCCGCGCCAGCGCCCGATGCATCCAAAAGCCCGGCTGTTTCCAGAAAGACATTCCCCAGGTAGAGATAGATCCCGGTGTCCTCATAGATCAGCGGAACGCCGTTGAGCCAATAAACCCAAAGGCAGGAAACGACGGCCAAGAAAAACCAAGCGGTCGTCGCCAACCGGCTTTGCGGAACTTTCAACGCGGGCCGCGCCGGTCCGGAGGACGTTTCCCTGGAAGACTTCATGCGCTTGAACTCACGATTTATAGTACGCGTCACTATACCAAAAGTTGCGCGGTTTTTCAGCTGCCGAACGCTTGATCAGTAACACGCAGCCGGTTGTTAGCTTAGTTCCTGGCGGAAATAAGCGATCGTCTGGCTTAAGCCCTCGCGCAGGTTGGTCGTCGGCCTCCAGCCGGTCAGTTCCCCCACCAGAGAAATATCCGGCTGTCGTTGCCGCGGGTCGTCGGTGGCTGCCGGCCGATAATCGATCTGCGAGGATGACCCGGTCAGAGACAAGATTTCCTGCGCCAGTTCCAGGACCGTCATTTCGGCCGGATTTCCGATATTCACGGGACCTGTTACCTCGTCGGGGGTATCCATTACCCGCATCATGCCGTCGACCAGGTCGTCGACATAACAGAAGGAACGCGATTGGCCCCCATCGCCGTAAACCGTAAGCGAGTCCCCCCGAAGTGCCTGCAAAATAAAATTCGAAACAACTCGCCCGTCATCCTGGTGCATCGTTGGGCCATAGGTGTTGAAAATTCGGACCACTTTGATCCGCAAGTTGTGCTGGCGCCAATAATCAAAAAACAGTGTTTCGGCGCAACGCTTGCCCTCATCGTAACATGAGCGGGGCCCGATCGGATTAACGTTGCCCCAGTAACTTTCCCGCTGGGGATGCTCCAGCGGATCACCATAAACTTCGGAGGTGGAAGCCTGCAGGATCTTGGCGCCGCAGCGCTTCGCCAAACCCAGCATATTGATTGCACCATGAACGCATGTCTTGGTGGTCTGCACCGGGTCGTGCTGGTAATGCACCGGCGACGCGGGACACGCCAGATTGTAGATTTCGTCCGTTTCCACGTAGAGCGGAAAGGTCACATCGTGGCGCATCGCTTCGAAGTTCGGCTCGTTCAGCAAATGCGCGATGTTCTTGCGGCGGCCGGTATAATAGTTGTCCACACACAGAACTTCGTGGCCCGCCTCCACCAAACGGCCGCACAGATGGCTGCCGAGAAAACCGGCGCCGCCGGTAACTAGAACCCGTTTCATTGTAGCAGCACCCTGCAGTTAGACATTGCGCGCTCAACCCATGGGTGCGCCCGCTTGCAAGATTACCGCTTACAGACACCCCCTAACGTTGTGGAGTCAACGCCAGTCATTCCGCAAGACGATATTTGGCAAGACGTCGCGATGCCAACGAACCGCAGTCTCTGCGATCTGGCTTACGTCGGACATACGCGCTTCCCAGCCCAATCGGCATTTTGCCTGGCCGGGGTCCGCAACCAGCACCGGCGGATCGCCCTGGCGCCGCGGCCCTTCGACAATCCGGATGTGCCGGCCAGCCGCTTCATTCACCGCATCCACAATCTCCCGAACCGACAAGCCACGACCGGTTCCAAGGTTGAACGCCCCGCTTTCGCCGCCGTTGTTAAGAGCGTTGAGTGCCGCGACGTGGGCTTCCGCGATATCCCTTACATGGATATAGTCGCGGACAGCCGTTCCGTCTGCCGTGTCATAGTCGGTACCGTTGATCTGCAGGAAGGGACGATGCCCGAGCGCCGCCTGAACCGCGATGGGCACCAGGTGAGTTTCCGGATCGTGCAATTCACCGATCCCTGCGTCCGGATCAGCGCCCGCTGCGTTGAAGTAGCGGAGAGCGACCGTCCGCAGGCCGTGCGCAAACCCGTACCAGCGCGCGATCTCCTCCAGCATCATCTTCGATGCACCATAGGTGTTGATCGGTGCGGACGGCGCATCCTCCCGCATCGGTATCTGTGAGGGAATTCCGTGTACCGCACTGGTGGACGAGACGACCAAACGGTCCACGCCAGTCTCGACCATGGCATCGAAGACATTCAGTGATAACGAGACATTGTTGCGGAAATAGCGTGATGGGTCTGTCATGGACTCGCCGACATTGGAATAGGCCGCGAAGTGCATCACGGTGGAAATATTGTATTCCCGAATCGCCGCGACGATCGCCTCTCGGTCCTCGAGCGCGCCTTTGACCAATGGCCCCCAACGAACGGCCCAGCGATTCCCTAGCCGCAAGTCGTCGAAGACGATCGGAAGGTAGCCTGCGGCCGCAAGCGCCTTACAGGCATGGCTCCCAACGTAACCGGCCCCCCCCGTAACGAGGATATTCCGATCCATACCATTCAATGCGAAATCGGTTGTCATTTCGCGCTCTCTCTATCGTTGAGAATACGCTCAGACACCGCAATCTATACGTGTCCATGCGCATTCGATGAGAGAACCATATAGGATCAGAAAAACTCTTACAAGCGTAAGTTTGTAACCACCGCCCGATGATCGGAACCGGAGATCCTGATGGCGGCACTGTCCAAAATGGCGATGTCCAAGGCCATTATATGGTCGATTTTCAAGCCAAAGAGGGGCACCCAGGCTGGGTAAGTACCCCTTGCGATGCTCCACCAAGGATCGCTTGCCAGATCGACATTTACGCCGGTTCGCGTGATGAATACATTTAGCTGCGGCGTATGCAACGTTGCGTTGAAATCGCCACCCAAGGTCAGGGGAGGGTCCATCCCCGTTATCCAGTCCTGCAACTCTGCCAGTTGCCGTCGCTGCATATTGGGGCGGCCGAGAGGGTCCGGCTTATCGATATGCACGCTAGCCACCCAAATAGACTTGCCCCTCAGAGAAATGCGGGCGGCGGTCAAACGACCGGTCATACCGGCAAGCGTTGGTTGCCGGACGTCCAGCAGTGGCAGGCGGCTCAGCACCACATTGCCATGATCGTCATGCTTGGGACCGATCGCAGCCAGGGGCGTGCGGTGAGGGTAGAGGTCGGCCAACACGTGGAGATGCCTGTTCCAGCGGCGGCTGACCTCCTGGAGAAGCACGACATCCGGCTGCACCTCGATCAGACTTTCCCGGAGCGCACCAACGTCCTGATTTGAATGCAGAACGTTGAATGTCATCAAACGGAGTCGGTCGGCTCTTGCATCGGTTGGCAATGTGCCTTGCGCGGGCAACTGGCCAACGATCAAAGCGCCGTTGGCGAGGCAAACGGCGGCGCCAACCACGGCCGGGATGCGCAAACCCAAAAACAGACAACCGATCAGGAGAACGAATCCGAGGACCGCGAGGTGTGGCTGGAAGTTGGCAAGAATATTACCCAGCCAAATATTGCTCCATAACCCAGCTATAACAGAAAATACTGCAAGAGAAAGCGCAAAAGCCACACTTAAGATAGGTAAAAAGTGGATGCCTTCTCCCGATTTATCTTGGGAATGTTTGCCCATTCCTCTAGCGACACGGCTCATGAGAAAGCCACCCTACTGCGGTGAAGCGTAATTGATTTGCCCTCCATTTTTCCGGCAAGGCCGCTACCCGCAACGCGTAAGAGCGTTTTTGGTGAGTCCCTTTCTTCCATCGCTCCCCCTATAATCAGCGCTTCGTTCCTCGAACAAACAGCGTTACGGTCGCGCTATCGAAACTTTTTGGTTGAACACCGTCAACGGGTACCGCAAAACCGGACTAGGTATAAAAATGCGGCCGAGCAAACAACAAGGCCTGGCCCGCCTAAGCGCCGAATGAGCGCAAAGGAGCAAAACGCGATGACGGAGAGCGCATTGCGGTTCGCGATGGTGACCACCTTTTATCCGCCGTACAATTTCGGCGGAGACGGTGTCTACGTGCAAAGGCTGGCGCGTGCGCTCGCGCGCCGGGGGCACACCGTCGAAGTCATTCATGATGTGGACGCCTATCGGACGCTGTCGGGAAATGATCCTGCCGCCCCCGAGCGGGAGGAGGATTCCGACGGCGTCGTGATCCACCGTCTGCGCAGCCGTTTCGGCTCTCTCGCAACCCTGGCCGTCCAGCAACTCGGCCGCCCCGTGGCTCATGCGGCCAAGCTGCGGGAACTTCTGACCGACCGCTTCGATGTGATCCATTTTCATAATGTCTCGCTGGTCGGCGGGCCTGGAATCTGGTCCTACGGCAGCGGCATCAAACTTCACACCGCCCACGAGCACTGGCTGGTCTGCGAAACGCACGTTCTTTGGCGAGACAATAAGGAAATCTGCGACGAACGGCGGTGTTTGACCTGCATCCTGCGGTACAGACGCCCTCCACAGCCCTGGCGGGCGACCGGCTTCATCCAGAGAGAGGCCCGCCATGTGGACGCCTTCCTTATGCTGAGCCAGTCCGTCGCGGACAATCACCGCCGTTTCGGGTTCGAGGCGCCGATGACGGTGGTGCCCTCCTTCCTGCCGGCCGACGATTCCCCGGAGTTGACAACCGAACCGCCGGCGCCGAGCACGGGAGAGCATCCGCCCTATTTCCTGTTTGTCGGCCGTCTGGAAGTCATCAAGGGTCTTCAGGACGTCATCCCGCATTTCGGCCCGGATAGTCCGGCCGAGTTGTGGATTGCCGGTTCTGGGGATCACGAGCCGGAATTGCGGCGCCTGGCAGAGGGGCGAGACAAGGTCCGCTTTCTTGGCAGACAACCGATGGAGAAACTTCGGGGTCTCTACCGGAATGCGCGAGCTGTTATCACTCCGTCCGTCTGTTACGAAGTCTTCCCGATGGTGGTGCTGGAGGCCTTTCGCGAAGGCACGCCGATTATCGCCCGCGATCTCGGCCCTTATCCCGAAATTGTGGCGCGGACGGGTGCCGGACACCTCTTCCATGATCACGACTCGCTTCGCGAGGCATTGCGAGAACTGGGCGACCACCCGGATGTTGCGGCCAGCATGGGCCGCCGAGGCTTGCAAGCCTTCGAGGAGCAATGGAGCGAGGACGTCGCGCTGAAAACATATTTTGATGTCATCCGTCGCGCTGCCGAACGGAAGGGCATGGCAGGCCTGCAAGCCAGGCTGCTGGAACCCGGGAGATTTCCCGAACCAGTCATTGATGCCGTCCCCGGATAAATGCGGGCGCTCCCTTAAACCTGGGAAACCGGCTGACCCTCAGCGGTTCCAGGGCTTGGACAGAATATCCCGGACCAGGCGCAGCCCCCGGCGTGTCGCCATATAAGCGCTTCCCCTGCCAGCCAAGTGAGCACGCCACCACTTTAGATCGGTGTAATAGAACATCTCCAACCGGGGTAAATCGTGAAGGCAGCTTGCCGTCGTGACACGGCCATAACGGGTGCCGCAGGAACTGCGGTAATAGCGGCGCACCACACCGAGCGTTTGGGAATTTGTCCGGCCGTAGGGCGGAGCGAAATGATGCGGCACCTTGCCGGTCCGCTCCGCAATCACCTGCTGGCAACGTCGGACCTCATCTTCCAAGGATTCGCCGGATAGCGACACGAGATCGGCGTGGCTCAGGCTGTGGCCGCCGAAGACCACTCCCGCGCCGGCCAAATCGCAGACCGTGTTCCATGACATCAGCGGCCTGGCCGGATCGCCTGCTCCCACCCAGCATTCCCTCGCGCCCATGTGGGAGGTGGGCAAATAGACCGTGGCGCCGAACCCGTACCGCGACAGCACCGGATAGGCGTTCTCGGCAAAATCGCAGAAGCCGTCATCGAAGGTAATGACCACGGGGTTAGCGGGAAGAGGCGCGCGGCCCTGGCGCCAAGCGACGACGTGATCGAGCGAAATCACGGTGGACCCGGACTCCGCCAGCGCCTCCATCTGTGCGGCGAACACGGCGGGCGCAATACACGTCGGCCCGCCACCTTCCGAGATGGAGTGGTACATCAAGATATCGACAGGGCCGCCCTGAGGCTCAGTCCTCGACGACATGGCTTTCAAACTCTTTCCGCCGTTTCGCCCATTCGCTCTGATCAAACCTGCCATCGGCACGAAGACTGTCCGCCGCGCCATAGGCCATGGCAAAAGCGTGATGCGTATTGTCGTGCGCGAACAAGCCCTGGCGGCCGAAAGTGAGCAGGCCGTCGATGCCCGCGAGCCATTCGTCCATAACCCGGAATTTCTCCTCGTACCCCAGGTCGTAGACGGGATAGGCATGACCGAGACGGCGCGTCAGGGTTTTCCGCACCTTTGCCGTCACCGGCAGGCCAAGGCTGCCGAGCCAGCCCACGAAGCGTTCCCCCAAGTCATCGTCGCCGAGGCCCCAGTATTTCTCGCCGGGATCGCACGGCAACTCCGCACAAAGCACGGTCAGGCCGCGCGGGTCCTGCGTCCCGCTGTAGTTTTTCGGTTCCGACATGCGCGAGATGGGCACCGAAAGTTCCGGGAAATAATGCGCGTCGTACTCGGTAAACTGGTCCTGTTCGAGAAAAAGATAAATCAGGATCATGCCGCGGCTGCGAATTGTCGTTGCCGCTTCAAGCACCTCAGGCGGCGGCGGCGGATCCATCAGCCGAATCAGCATGGAGATCGGAATGGTGGACCAGATATGGTCGGCCGTCACCCGTGTCGGCTGTCCGTCGCGTTCTGTCCAAACGGCGACGGCTTCATTACCGTTGCGCTCAATTTTCTTGATATCGGTGCCGAATTGGAAGCTGGCGCCCTGCCGTTCCGCCGCACCGGCCATGCCTTGGACAATCTGCCCGAATCCCTTGCGCGGATAGTAGAAACGACCGGCCGTTGGCGAACGGAACCCCGGCAGCTGGCGCATCATTTTGGCGAGAATCTTGCCGACGGAACTCCCCGATACCCGCCGTTCCGCCAATTCGACGGCGAGTTCTTCGGGCTTTAACCCCCATAGCTTGGTCACGTACGGAAAGTAGAACTGTTCCGCAATGGTTGGTCCAAGCCCTGCGCGCAAAGTGCTGGCGAACGTCGGCGGGCCCTTCGGCTCACCGCGCAGCGGCTTCAAGGCCATGTCGGCAAGCAGCGAGGCCGCAAAGGGCTTCGGCAGCCGCAGCATGGCGTCGTGCGGTTTCAGCGGGAAGTGGATCCACCTGCCGCCAAGGCGGATGCGCCCGTGCCGCGGTCGCAGCAGCAGATCGTCTCCCAGCAATTGCTGTACATCCTGGATGATCTCCGGGTCCGCCGCGGGGTGGAACCGGTGGCTGCCGTAGTCACACCAAATCCCCTCCAACTGGAAGCTGGAGGAATTGCCGCCAACCTGCGACCCTCTTTCGAATACATTTATAGCGATCTCGGCCCGCTGGCTCAGTCGGTAGGCTGCCGCCACGCCGGCCGGTCCTCCGCCTAACACGGCGACGCGCGTCTTGTCAGACGCGGATTTTCCTTCGGTCGCTTCCGTCATTGTTACCGCCTCTCTCCGATTTCTGGATTTTTATGGTCTCAACGCACCGCCGCTTGACGAACGATACGGGCGGCGCTGCGCATGGTAAGCGCCCAGGCCATGGCCCCGATTGCGCCAGCGGCGAACAGGACGCCCTGCCAGATCAGACTCGCGGCGACGACGCCGGCGGGATCGGCACCAAACGGCGCCATTAATCCGGCAAGGCTCGCCTCGCGCACGCCGATGCCGCCCAAGCTGATCGGCGCGACGGCCAAGATCTTGGCCAGTGGCCAGGCAAACAGCCAGACGGCGACGGGCGCTTCAACGCCAATCCCTGTCGCCAGCATGATCGCGAGGGCTACGATCGCCCCCTGAATGAGAAAAGACGCCGCCAATGCCACCGCCAGCGCAGACCGACGGGCGGCCAAGTCGCTGATGGCCAGAGCCGCGCTCTGCAGCACGCCCTTGCCCGGCCTTTTCCGGCTCCAGGTCGAAAGCCAGCGGGCAATCAGCGGCAGGATCAGGAACGCACTCCCCAAGCCACAAGTCGCGATCAGACCAAGAACAAGGATGACGGCGGAGGCGCTCACGTGCCCCAGATCCACCGCCGTCAGCAAATCTTCGCCGAGCAGGAGCAGGCCGATAAAAGCCAGCAACGCCAACGCCACCATGTCCACCAACCGGTCGGTCAGCGAGACGCTGATGAGGCGCGCGGTATCGCCCAATTCCCGCATGACCAGCGCCCCACGCACCACATCGCCACCGGCAACGCCCGGGAGGCACAGATTGGCGGCAAGACCTGCGAAATGGGCGCGTACCGCAGAGCGAAGCAAAACGCCGCGCCCGAGCAGGAACCGCCACTTCGCCGCCGCCGCGACATGGCTACCCATGAACAGCAGCAGGATCGAAGCAAAAAGCAGCCAGTCCAGGCGGCCCAGGCTCTCCATGACCTGGCCGGTCGGCAGCAGCATGAAGGTGACAGCAAGCAACGCGGCTGACCCGAGGATGCGCAAGATCCAGCCACGCGTGATCCGGAACCGGCCGGTCAGTTGAGGCTCCGGGACAGGCGTCATCGTCGGGGCAGCCTTCCGATCAGGGTCTCAAATGCAGGCGCGAGATCATGTCTGCTATCAGGCCGAGAGACCAGACCATGATCGCGGCCAGAAACATGAATATAGCGGTTTCCGAGAGATTGGCCTGGGTGATGTCGTATGCCAGCTTGAGCAAGCCAACGAGAAAAAAGATCAAGCCGGCGGGCAGGAAAATGCGCAACGGATTGAACAGCATGATCACCCGCAGGATCAACACAATGAAATTGACGAAATCCACCGGGCGGATCTTCGACCGGCCAACCCGCGCCCGGTACTCGATTGGCGTGTAGACCAGGGCTTTGTCAGTACAGGCCATGCAGAGCGTGATGGTGGTGGTGAACGAAAAGCCTGACGGCAGCAGAGGCAGAAAAGGCAGCAATTCCTGCCGCCTGAAGACACGCATGCCGGAATTGATGTCGTTGAGCTTGCGTTGAGCCAGAAAGCTGGCCAGCCAGTTGAGAACTTTCTTGGCGGGCCGGCGGACCAGGGGCACGTTATTCATGGCCGAGCCCCGGTCGCCCACGACCATGTCGTACTCTCTGGCCAACGCGAGCATTCCCGGCAAGTAACGGGCCGGGTACGTCCGGTCCGCATCCAGGATGGCCACGAACTCGTGTTGAGCACCCCGAATGCCCCGCTTTAACGCCGCACCGTAGCCGGAATTGACGGGATTGACTTCGATCCGTACGCCGGCCCTTTCGGCCTCGCCCCGGGTGTCATCCTCGGACCCGTCGTCAACCACAATGATTTCCGTCGGCCCCGGCACGCACGCCAAAGCCTGCCGGACCTCCTCGATCGTTTCGCGGATGCCGCCTTCTTCGTTGAATGCGGGAATTACCACGCTGAGAGACAGTCCCTGCAACTGCTCCGGCGCTATGCTCTCCATCTGTGCCTCACCCTGCCTGACCCCCTGCAACTGACCCGGCGAAAGGCCAATTTTCCCTTGCCGCGACCGCCGGGGAGATATGGATCTACCCCTTGACCGCTAACCAATGCCCTAACCCGGCGTCCTGCGCCAGCAAAACAAGGGGCGAACAATCGCCTCAGCCATCAACTTTAGGGCGCAAATTTCAGTCGCTGTATTGGCAGCGAATCTTCGACCGGTCTTTTTTCGCCTGGAATCGCACCCAATCGGGGCAGCCGACCCTCCCGCCACATTTTATTGTATGCTAATTTGCGAAAAACCCGCGCTTAGAGTTGTATGCGGGAACAAACTATGATATCTCCCACGTTGATGTCACTCAACGTTAGGTTGGAGTGCGTGACCATCCGGGTTCGGAATGTTTCTAGTCGGAAGCAGCAGTCAATGCATCAATTGGCTGCGGCCAACTAAGGCATGGACGGAAATGAAACATAGGCCCACTTTGTTATGCCATAGAACAACGGATCTCGATCCGGATATTGACAGAGCGTGACTGGAGGCAAAGAGGGGATGATGCATAATCATCGGTTCAAGCGTGATGCTGGCGTTGTTGCAGTCATCGGCGGAGGCCCGGCTGGATTAACCGCGGCCTACGAATTGCACCGGCAAGGCAGTGAAATGTTGCCCATCGTGTTCGAAGCGGGGGACCTGGTCGGCGGCATCGCCAGAACCGAAAGCCATAATGGCTTCCGCTTTGACATTGGCGGGCACCGCTTTTTCACGAAAGTTCCCGAAGTCGAGCGCATGTGGCATGAAGTCCTCACCGACGACTTCATCAAAGTACCGCGGCTCAGCCGAATTTATTATCGTGGCAAGTTTTTCGATTACCCGCTCAAGTTTTTCAACGCGCTGACCAATATCGGATTGATAGAGTCCGTTCGGATCGTCATGAGCTACGCCAAGTGGCGCGCTTTTCCGAGCAAGACAGAAGACAACTTTGAGGAGTGGGTCATCAATCGCTTCGGCCGCCGGTTGTATATGCACTTTTTCCGCAGTTACACGCAAAAAGTATGGGGCATTCCGCCAACCGAAATCCGCGCGGACTGGGCGGCTCAGCGGATCAAGAACCTTTCCCTGTTCAAGGCAATCTGGAACTCGATTTCCGGGGCGAACGACACGACCAGCCTGATCGAGGAATTTTATTACCCCCGCCTCGGCCCAGGCATGATGTGGGAAACCACGCAGAAATTCCTGGAAGATCATGGCGGAGAGGTGCACCTGCACTCCCGGGTGGAACGGGTAATCCGCGATGGAAACCGTGTAACCGCGATTGAGGTTCACCGGGAGGACGGCGCGGTCGAGATGGTCGAAGCCGACCATTTCGTCAATTCCATGGCGCTGCGGGACCTGGTCGAGCGCTTCGACCCGCCGCCGCCGCCCGAAGTCGTGGAAGCCGCGGCCAAGCTGAAATATCGCGACTTTCTGATTGTCACCCTGATCCTCGACAACCCCGATCCCTTTCCGGATAATTGGGTTTATGTGCATAGCCCTGACATCAATGTCGGGCGCATCCAGAACTTCCGCGCTTGGTCGGAGGAAATGGTGCCGGACGCGAACAAGTCGTCGATCGGCATGGAATACTTCTGCAATGTCGGCGATTCGCTCTGGCAAATGAACCGCGACGAGCTCGTCGCTCTCGCAGCGAAAGAACTGGGGCAGCTGGGCTTAGCGCCGGAGGAGAGCGTCGTCGATGGCGCGATCATCCGTCAGCCCAAGGCTTACCCGGTGTATGACGAGCATTACCAGGACGCTCTGAAGGTCATCGCAGACTGGATCAACTCGCTGGAGAACTTCCATACCTGCGGGCGTAACGGCTTGCATCGGTACAACAATCAGGACCATTCCATGCTCACAGCCATGCTGGTGGCGGAGAATATCCTGGGTGCCAATCACGATGTGTGGAATGTGAATGTGGAGCGCGCCTACCACGAGGAATTCCAGGTCCCGAAGAAGGACGAGGACAACGAGAAACAGGGGCAGGAAGTGGCCGCCCAGGCGGCCTGAACCCTGCTTAGGAGCAGGCTTGGCGGCGCCGCTTGCTCCGCCACGCTGTTCGCCAAGTGCGCTGATCGGCCAAGTCAGGCTGGACGGCGCCCAGTTGAGCCATATCCCGCCGGTCAATCGTTGGCCGGCACCCGAGACAGCAATGGGGCAAAGACGGTGGAACAAGAAACGGTCAAATTGCCAGAGAGAGCACAAACCGACTTGGCGATCAGCGTGGTAATGCCCGCATATAATGCGGCGCACTACATGCCGTTGGTGCTAAAGCCTCTCATGCCGATGCTGGAAGCTGGCGAGGTATGCGAGATCCTGGTTGTTGACGACCAGTCGACGGACAATACGGTGGCCGTGGCGGAAGAATTGGGCGCCACCGTGATCCGCAATCCGGTGAACGGCGGGCCCGGTGCCGCCCGAAACTTGGCAGCACAGCGCGCAAAGGGCGACATCCTCTGGTTCGTCGACTCCGACGTGATCGCCTGGCCAGGTGGCGCTGAGCATGTCCGTGCCGCATTTGCCGACGAGACCGTCCACGCCGTGTTCGGTTCTTACGACGACAGCCCCAGCGGCCAAAGCTGGATAAGCCGATACAAGAACCTCACGCATCGCTACTATCACCAACGGGGCCAGTCGGAGGCTTCGACCTTCTGGGCCGGGTGCGGCGCCGTCCGCAAGTCGGCGTTCCTAAATGTCGGGGGCTTTGATGTGGAGACGTATACCCGCCCTTCCATCGAGGACATCGAACTCGGCTATCGCATCCGTGGCGCGGGCGGCCGCATCCTGCTGCTGCCGGACTTGCTTGGCAAGCATTTGAAAGTGTGGACGGTTCGCAATGTGCTCCACACCGATATTTTTATGCGGGCCATTCCGTGGTCGCGGCTGATGATCGCCCAAGGCAGCCTGACCGACGATCTCAACGTCAGCAAGGCCGAGCGCGCTCGCGCGTTTGTGGCCGGACTCCTGCTCTTGAGCTTGCTGCTTCTTCTGTTCGCGCCTGGCCTTTGGCCGATGAAGCTGGCCGTGCTGGGGCTCGTGTTTGCCGTCAACTGGTCGTTCTTTTCCTTTCTCCGGAAAAGCGGCGGCATCAGGTTCGCGCTCGCCGGGCTAGCTTTCCATCAACTGTATTACCTATACAGTACTGCCGCCTATGGATGGTGTCTGTTGGAGTCCTGCTTTAGCGTGAGACGCGATCAGATGCCGAAACATGCTGGAAAGGCGGCGGCACCGCAAAGCTGAGCACGCGCAGGCAACGCTGTTCGGCAGGATTTTGCAGCTTGGTTGAGATGGGAAACGAGAATGCCCTGGAAACGGATGGTCCTGGAAATCGGCATGGGCACCGATATCCGCGGCGGCGACAGCACGAAGGCCGCCGTCCGCGCTTTGAAGGACGCCCTTTGGCACAATTCTCTGACCATCGCCCGGGCGCTGGGCCAGGACACTGACGCGATGCGGGTCGCGGTGACGATCGGCAGCCCGAATCCAGAAACCGTCGATAAGGCCCAGGTGCTGGCAGTGCTGCCGCATGGCACCGGCACCGTGGAAGTCGTGGAGGGCGGCTTGGCGATCCCGAACGACGAGGGATCGGACGTGACGTTGATCGCCCACGCGGCGGCCGTCGTCTATTTGGATCTGCCAGAGGAGACCCGGGGATGAATGGCAAGCGCGCAATTCTAGAGATGGGCGCGGGCAATGATTTGCACGGCGGCGATTACACTAAGGCAGCGATCCGGGCCGTGCAAGATGCTTTGCACCACAGTTCGCTCAGCTTCATCCGCACCCTCAACGTCAACAAGGATGAATTGATCGTCAACGTCACTATTGGCGTGCAGCAGCCGGAAAAAGTGGACACGGACCGGGTCGAGGCCAGTCTGCCGGTGGGCAACGTCCATGTGACAGCGGTCAAAGGGGGCCTTGACGTTCCGGACGAAGCCGTTGGCGACGTTGCCGTGATCGCCAGCGCGGCGGTGGAAGTCCGTTTACCCTGACAGGTTCAGACGGACCCGTATACCGAACAAGCCGCGACTGGCCGGGCGCCGGTATTCATACGCGCGGTCTGCGTCCTCTCGGATGTGCCGCTTAAGGGCACCGAAACCGCACGAGACTGGTCCTCGAAATCTCACAGGCAGTGGCCCGCTCCCAAAGTTGGGGGACCATGCGAGGCAATCGTGGAAACGGTCTCTTGCCATCGTCTGTTCGGGCGATTGGGCCCCCCTGCCATACCCCCTTGACGCACCAAACAAATGCGTCGGATAGTTGTCTACATCGGGATAACATTCCGTTTAGTTGTATTCGTTACCTTCTGAAATCCGAGGCGGTCGGGGAGCAGGTTAACCTGTTGAGTGATCGCTTTGGGCAATGCGGCAATGCCAGTTGGCGGATCCGCTTCGCATGCGACACGCGGAGTGCAGAACAAATGACAGACAGCAGCCATGCGAACGCGTCAGAGGGTACGCCCGCCGGCGGCGACGTGCTTGTTCGACCGGACGATCCAGAATCGGCAATGGATCTCGAGGCACGACTGCAATTCATGTTTGCGTTGTGGCGACAAAAGCGCAACGGAAAATGCCTGCCGGCGCGATCCGACCTCGATCCCACGGAATTTCATCGGCTCTGGCCCGTCACGTTTCTGCTGGAGCATTATGGCGATAATGACTGGAGCGTGCGCTTCGCCGGATCAGCCTATGGCGCCGTGTATGGCCGCGAGGTCACCGGCACGATGGTCAGCGAGATCATTTCCGAAGATTTGGCGCCGGAGGTGCTCGCCGACTTCCGGCGGTGCATGGGATCGGCAAAGCCGGTGGTGAACTCCGGAGAAACCACCTGGCCCGATCACGGGAACGTCTATCGCTACCAGCGTTTGCTGCTGCCGTTCGGCGAATGCTCCGCCGGTTGCACCAATCCGAGAGTCACCCACCTGCTCGGGGTGGCTGCATTTTACAATTCCTCCGGCGCGACGGTCTTTTGACCGCTCCGGCGCCCCGCGCCTTGCCCTCTCGCCTGCTGCGCCTGGAGAGGTTCGAACAGAAATTCCGCCTTAGCGCAATTCAACGAGAAGACGAGTCGGGTCGGAGAGCAACTCTTTCAAATCGTTCATGAAACGGGCTGCATCCGCGCCATCGACAATGCGATGATCGAAGGCCAGCATCAGTGGCAGCATAAGCCGCACCCGACTATCCGGCTGGTCCGCGCTGCCGGTAATCACCTGCTCCAGCCGCGCCCGCGCCATACCGAGGATCGCCGACTGCGGATAGTTGATCATCGGGCTGAAAGCGGTACCGCCCAGGCTACCGACATTGGTTACGGTGAAGGTTCCGCCTTGCAGCTCGCTTTTCCCCGCGCGGCCTTGGTGCACCTTTTCGCTCAACCTCCGCGCTTCCGCCGCGATTTCCAGAATCGACTTGCGGTCCACGTCCCGAAGAACGGGGGTGACCAGTCCCCGCGGTGAGTCCACGGCGAGCGCCACGTCATACCGTTTGTGGAGAATGATCTCTTCCGCGTCGGTGTCGATCTCTGCATTAAAGCCGGGGTGGCGCTGCAGCGCGACTCCGAGGGCTTTGATGGCGAAAGCAGTCAGTGTGACTTTCGGCGCCCCTTCACCGAGGTTTCGGATCAGTTCCTGGCGCGCTACTTCGATCCCAGTGACGTCAGCGGAATCCTGGTGGGTGACATGAGGGATTTCGGCCCAGGCTCTGCTCATCTGCCGGGCCGTGGCTCGGCGGACCGACCGCAACGGCCGGCGCTCCGTGCGCCCCTTGCGTTCCGGTCCGGGCTTGGCTTCCGCCCCGCCGGCAGCGCGTTCAACATCCTCCTTCGTCACGTGTCCGCGCGAGCCAGTACCCTCAATTTCGCTCAAATCGATGCCGCGTTGCTTTGCGGCATGGCGCGCCGCAGGTGAGGCTTCAACACCGCGCTTCTCGTGCTTTTTTGCATCAGCTTGTTTGCGGCCATCGCCTTTGGGCGCTGCCCTATCTTTCTCTTCCTCTTCCGCCTTTTCTTCCTTGTTTTCTTCGACAGGCTGTTTTTTTTCAGTCTCTTTCTCTTTAACTTCGACTTTTGGCTGTTCTTTTTCTCCCGCTTCCTGCTCTTCCTTAGCGGAATCTTCGCGCTCTTCTTTGGAGCCTTTTGTGGGCTTGCCCTTTCCGGCTCGGCCGCCCTTTGCCATCTCCTCCTCACCGGTGTCGACGGTCAGGAGAACATCGCCAACCTCGGCGATCTGCCCCTCTTTCACCCGGATCTCCGAGACCGTGCCAGAAAATGGCGAAGGCACTTCAATCGCGGCCTTGTCGGATTCAACGACGAACACGTTTTGTCCCTCGTCAATCTTCTCCCCTTCGCCCACGAGGATTTCCTGGATTTCAACTTCGTGGATCCCTTCACCGGGATCCTGCAGCTTAAATTCCCGAGCCATTAACCGCCGATCCTCAAAAGCTTAGCGTTTCACGGGCAGCCATGACGATGCGATCCACCGAGGGCAGATAGCTCTGCTCGCGCGAGAAAAAGGGCATGTGAATGTCCCAACCGGTAACGCGGTTTATGGGCGCTTCCAGCTTGAGGAACGCGCCTTCGCCGATACGCGCTGCGATCTCCGCCGCCGGGCCATAGCTGAGCGGCGCCTCGGTGACGACGACCGCCCGCCCCGTCTTGCGCACGGAAGCCTCGACCGTTTGGTAATCCAGCGGTGCGATCGTCAGCAGATCGATCACGTCGCACGTTGCCCCGTCCTCGTCCTCCAACCGCTGGACCGCCTCCAACGCCCGATGCAGCATCGCGCCATATGCGACCACGGTGAGGTCGGAACCCTCTCGCACGACGGACGCTTGGTCCAGCGCGTGCGGCTCCTGGCCTTCTGGCACTTCTTCCCGGAACGCCCGGTAGATCGCTTTCGGCTCCAGGAAAATCACGGGGTCGGGATCCCGGATCGCGGCCTTCAGCAGGCCGCATGCATTGCGCGGGCCAGAGGGTATGACCGTGCGGAGACCGGGCGTATGCGCATAATAGGCCTCGCGGCTCTCCGAATGATGCTCCAGCGCCCGCACGCCGCCACCGTACGGCATCCGGACCACCATCGGCACAGTATATTTACCGCGGCTCCGCCAGCGCATCCGGGCGGCGTGGCCTTCAATTTGGTGGAAGGCGAAGTAGCTGAAGCCGGAGAACTGGATCTCCGGCACCGGTCGCAAGCCCATAAAGGCCATGCCGATGGCCGTGCCGATAATGCCGGACTCGGCGAGCGGCGTATCCATCACGCGCACCTCACCGAATACGTCGATCACCGCCTTGGTGATGCGGAAGATCCCTCCATCGACGCCGACATCCTCGCCCATCACGAGCACTTTCTCGTCGCGCCGCATCTCCTCGGCGAGCGCCAGGTTCAGGGCCTCGACCATAGTCAGGCCTTCAGCCATTCGTCTTCTCCTTCTTCGCCGCCTGCTCGAAGGCTTCGCGCTGGTCGGCGATCGGCTTCGTCGGATCCTGGAACATGTGATCGAAGATGACAGTGGGGTCATCGAACCCCTCAATCTGGTCTTGAGCGGATTGCCAAGCCTCTTCGATTTCGTTTTTGACTTCTTCCTCCAGCGTTTCGTGATGATCATCCGAAAGGAGGTCGCGGCTCTTCAGGTACTTGCGAAAGCGGTCCAGCGGGTCACGTTCCCGCCATTCCTCCACTTCCTCCTCGTCCCGGTAGACGGTCGGGTCATCGGCGGTGGTATGCACGCCCATCCGGTAGGTCTCGCATTCGATCAGCGTCGGCAGGCTCTCCTCGCGGGCCCGCTGCACCGCTTCGGACGTGGCGCGGTAGACTGCCAGGACGTCGTTACCGTCCACTTTGACGCCCGGAAATCCGTAGGCCGCCGCCTTTTGCGCCAGGCTCTGCGCCCGGGTCTGCTTTTCGCGGGGCACGGAAATGGCCCATTGGTTGTTCTGGCACATGAAAATCGTGGGCGTCTCAAACACGCCGGCAAAGTTCAGGGCCTCGTGAAAATCGCCTTCGGAAGTTGCGCCGTCGCCGAAATAGGTAATGACGAGGCGGTCCGAACGCTTCACCTTCAAGGCGTAGGCCATGCCGACGGCGTGCGGGAGTTGGCTGCCAACAGGAACGCAGATCGGCAGGTCGTTCTGATCTTCAGGGATCGCTTGTCCCTCATTATAGCCAGCAATGAAGATAAACAGACCGTCGAGAGGTGTGCCCCGCCAAACCGCAGCAGCCGTTTCGCGGAAAGAGGGCGCCATCCAGTCATCCTGATCGACAGCGGCAATCGAGCCAATTTGTGCAGCCTCCTGTCCCGTCACGGGAGCGAAGGTGCCGAGCCTTCCCTGGCGCTGCAGGTTCAACAAGCGTTCGTCGAAACGCCGCGCCAGCAGCATCGCGCGATACATGGCTTGCAACTTGTCGTCCGGCAGATCGGGCTCGAGTTCGCTGTCGACCGACCCGTCGGGTTCCAGGATGGAGTAAACCTGGATTGGCTCTAACGCTTTCAAAGCCGCTTTCGGCACACTCGAATCCTTTCTGCTCCTGCCACACTACCGGTACTAACATGCGGAACCTGGTGCGGGTTCCACCACCGGAGAAGGCGCAAGAACAAGAAGGTGTGAAAAGCCACCCCGGCCGCTCGTCCATTGAGGGAGCGCTTCGCTCGCGATCATGGACCAGTGTCGGGGAACGCTTCGGGCACGTCGCCTTTAGGCTTGTTCAGCGGCCCGATCGCACTCAATTGGGCGTGCATGGAGCGGCCGGCAGCGACGGAGGTGCAATTGCGAATCTGGAAGATGATCCCGGTAGCGAACCCTGATGATTCGCGATGGCTTGGACACAAGCCTGTCCCGGCATTGTTTGTCGCTGCCGACTCGCCGGCATCGGCAAGGGTGGTTGCCTCGAAAACCGACGTGCCGCCGCCCGAGGGCCATGTCGGCAATGAAAGCGGTCACGCACACAGCCGGTTCGGCGACGAGAAGCTTTATCGGGTTATGGAGGCCGGCGAGGACGACTTGCGGGAGCTTCCACCGATCCCTGATAAGCCCGCAGTGATCGCCAAACGCGACGATGACGGAGCCTTGAGGCCCTGGCCTGAATAAGCTCGCAAGGCCGCCTCACCGCAAAGCGGCAGGCGCTTAGCCCAGTTGTTCTTCGACCTTTTCCTCGACCGCGCCCGGCGGAGGTGTAAAGGGGGCGAGCAGCCTGTACAGCACCGGGACAATCAAGAGCGTCACTAACGTCGCGAGGATGATGCCGCCGATAATGACCACCCCCAAAACAGCCCGCCCTTCCGCGCCCGGCCCCGTCGCCAGCGCCAACGGCAGGGCGCCGAAGCCGGTAGAAAAAGAGGTCATCAGGACGGGCCGAAACCGGGTTCGTGCGGCTTCCTCGATGGCCTCTCGCACGTCCAGCCCTTCCCGCCGGCGCTGGTTGGCAAAATCGACGACCAGGATGGCGTTCTTCGCCAGAAGACCGACCAACAGCAACAACCCGATCTGACTGTAGATGTTCAAGGTCATGCCGGCGAGCCATAGCGCCCCGACACCACCTGCAAGTGCCAAGGGCAGCGCCAGGAAGATAATGATCGGGTCCAGGAAGCTGTCGAACAGCGCTGACAGCACCAACAGGACCACAGCAACAGCCAGCGCGAAAGCCAGCCACAGACCGGCGCTCGATTCCTTAAATTCCTTGGTCAATCCCTTGTAGTTCAACGTAGCGCCACCGGTCAGAATGTCTTGGGCATAGGCTTCCATGGCGGCGATGGCGCTCCCAAGCGTGACCCCCTCGGCCGGGACACCGCTGATCGTTGCCGACGGCCGACGGTCCACACGGCCAAGCACCGGACTGACGCCGGCCTCACTCATCGTCACGAGGCCGGACAGCGGCACCAGCCGGTCACCCCGCCCCCGGACATAAAGCTGCTCGAGATCTCGAGGCTCCATCCGGAACCGGTCCGCCCCCCTCACCATTACCTCGTACGTCTCGTTCTGGAGGAAGAACTCGGTTATGTCCTGCCCGCCGAAGAAGACCTGAAGCGTTTCGGCAATATCGCGCACATCGACACCGACCCGTGCGGCCAGGCGCCGGTCTATCTCCAGCTGGATCTGGCCTTGCGTCTCCTCATAATCGATTTCCGGGTTGTTGATCCGCTCGTCCTGCCGGGCCTTTGCCAGCATCTCATTGCCCAGCGCCTCGGCGCGTTCGAAGTCTGTGGCACTGACGACAATCTGCAACGGCTTGTCGAACCCATCCGAAACCAGGCTTGCCGGATTGATCGGGATCGCCCGCGCTTCTCGAAGCTGCAGGATTTTCGGCGTCAGTTCATCGACCAACTGCATCTGGCTGATGTCGCGTTCGCTCCACTCCTTCAGCTTCACGATCACCAGCGCCTGATCTACCTGCGGCGGCCCCGCGCGGCCCGGGCCGACAATCGCGATGGAGCGCTCTACGGGGTTGTCCGGTCCCTCGCCACGGTAGGGCTCCAGGATGCCCTCGATCGCCTCCACAGCATCGATCGTTTCCTGCAGGGTTACACCCTGGGGCGCCTCGACGGGGATGATGAAGGAGGCCTGATCCTCGGTCGGCGCCAGTTCCCCAGGCAACCCCCGGAACAGGAAGACCATCCCCGCAGCGACTGCTAGCGAGACCAGCCCGGCGATTAGCGGGCGAGCAAGAGTCCCCTGCAGCAGGTGTTCGTAGCCGCGCTGGCCTGCGTTGAAAGCACCCTGCACCTGACGGTCGAACCAGTTGCTCTTCCCCTCTGTCCGCTCGGCGCGAACCACGCGAGATGCGATCATCGCACCGATGGTGAGTGCTGCGAGGCTAGAAAAAAACAGGGTGGCGCCCAGCGCCACAGCGAACTCGGCAAACAGGCGGCCAACCGTTCCGCCCATGAACAGGATGGGCACGAGGACGGCGATCAACGCCGCCGTGGTGGAGATCACGGCAAATGCGACCTCCCGCGTCCCGAAGATGCCCGCCCTGTACTTCGGCTCTCCCTCTTCCCGGCGCCTGGTCACGTTCTCCAAAACGACGATGGAGTCATCAACCACGAGACCGATCGCGATCACCAGGGCCAGCAATGTCAGCGTATTGATCGAGTAACCGGCAATGCCGAGCACGGTAAAGCTGGCGACCAGCGCAACCGGAATCGTTACCGCCGGCACCAGCGTCGCCCGCACCGAGCCGAGAAACAGGTAGATTACGGCCAGAACCAGCGCAGCAGTAATCGCCAGCGTCTGGAGCACCTGCCGCAGCGACCCTTCGATGAACACCGACTGGTCGAAGGAGATGTCCATGGTGACATCGTCCGGCAGGATGTCTTGTAGGCGCTCCAACTCCGCCTTGACGCCGGAGGCAACCGACAATGAGTTCGATCCGGACTGACGCACGATTCCCAAGCCGACGGCAGGGGTTCCATCGACGAAGACGGCGCTCCGGTCGCTCTCGGCGCCAATGGTCACCTCGGCCACATCGCCCAGCGTGACCTGATCACCGGCTTCGTCCCTTAAAACCATGCCGGCGAATTCGCCCGGCTGCCGGAACTTCGCTTGCGTCCGCACAGTGAGTTCGCGGGCTTCGGACTCGATCCGGCCGGCGGGCAACTCCAAGTTTTCTGCGCGCAAGGCCTGCGTCACGTCCTGCACGGTGACTTCGTGCTGCGCCATGGCAAGCGGATCCAGCCAGATCCGCA
>CAYYSC010000010.1:0-19067 GCA_964474065.1 uncultured Rhodospirillales bacterium
AAATGCGGGTAAGACCTTCCAATTCCTCCAAACGCACTTGTTCGTCAATTTTGTGCGCCCAGTCGCTGATCAAGCCGAATTCGATCACGGGGCAGTAGTCTTTGATGAAACGAGCATCGGAGGTTCCGCCTGTCGTGGATAGTTCGGGCGTGCGATTGGTCTCCGCCTTCGCCGCCGATACGAGAAGCTCAGACAGCCGCCCAGGCGGCGTGAGGAAGCTTTCTCCACTGACGGTCATTTTTAGATCATAGGGGAATTCCACTGCATCGAGCCGTCGCCGAACCCAGGCCTCCACATCCGCACTCCTATGCAGATCATTGAAGCGTACGTTGAAGCGGGCAGTGGCCGATGCTGGAATGAGGTTGGAGGTCGGGTTGCCGACGTCCACGCTGGTGATCTGTAGAGAAGTCGGCTGAAAATGCTCCGATCCTTCGTCCAGTGCCTTGGACGTGAGCGCATGCAGCATTTCCACCAACGGATGGATCGGATTCTGCGCCTGGGCGGGATAGGCCACGTGCCCTTGAACCCCTTCCACGCGCAGTTGGCCGCTTGTTGAACCGCGACGACCGATTTTCAGCATTTCCCCGAGCCGGTTCGGGTTGGTTGGCTCCCCAACGATGCAGGCGCTCAGCTTCTCGCCGCGAGCGGCCAATGTGTCCAACATTCGCCGCGTGCCGTTGATCGCCGGCCCTTCCTCGTCCCCGGTGATGATGAAACTAATGGAACCGCTCTTCGGTGGTCCAGCTTCCTGCAGGTACCGGCCAACGGCGGCAGCGAAGGCGGCAATGGCCCCTTTCATATCCACCGCCCCCCGGCCTATCAGGACATCGTCAACGATGTCCGCCGCGAAGGGCGGATGACTCCAGGCATCCACATCCCCGGCGGGCACCACATCCGTGTGGCCCGCAAAGCAAAGAAGCGGCCCGTTCGAACCGAGGCGGGCGTAGAGATTATCGACGTCGGGCGTCTCGGGCGTGCTGAACGGCATCCGCTCGCAAGCAAAACCCATGGGAGTCAGTACCTGTTCCAGCACCCCTAACGCGCCCGCGTCTGCCGGCGTGACGCTCGGGCAGCGGATCAAAGCCTGAAGTAAAGCGACAGGGTCACTAGGGTAAGCCATCTTGGCTTAATCGCGAAGCAATTCGTTGATGGAGGTCTTCGCGCGCGTCTGCTCGTCCACGGTCTTGACGATCACGGCACAATACAGGCTGGGGCGCTCAGGACCCCCGGGAAGCGTGCCCGGCACCACTACCGCGTACGGCGGGACCGTGCCGATGTGAATTTCTCCCGTGTGGCGGTCGACAACCTTGGTCGAAGCGCCGACGAAGACCCCCATGGACAGGACGGCGCCCTCGTGCACGATTACACCTTCCGCCACCTCGGAGCGGGCTCCGATAAAGCAGTTATCTTCGACGATAACCGGCTCCGCCTGCAAAGGCTCCAGGACGCCGCCAATGCCGACGCCACCGGACAGGTGACAGTTGGCCCCGATTTGCGCACAGGAGCCGACCGTCGCCCATGTATCAACCATTGTGTTCTCACCGACATGGGCACCGACATTGACAAAGGAAGGCATCAATACTGCCCCCTTCGCGATAAAGGCAGAATGGCGAACGACCGCGCCTGGCACCGCCCTAAAGCCCGCGGCAGCGAACTCCGCCTGGCCCCAGTTGTCGAATTTGCTGGCAACCTTATCGAACCATGCCGCGTTACCGGGGCCGCCCTTGATCGGCGCCGAGTCGTTCAGGCGGAACGACAGCAGAACTGCTTTCTTGCACCACTGGCTCACGTGCCACTCGCCGCCAAATTTTTCCGCGACCCGCACCTTGCCTTTGTCCAGGGCTTCCAGGGCCTCGTTCACCGCTTCGCGCACGATACCTTGCGTCGTGCCACTGATGTTACCTCGGTTGTCCCAGGCTTCATCGATCGTTTGAGCGAGATCGGCGTAGGAACCGGTCATGGCGAAATAATCCTAAGGGCGAGACGAGAAGAAAAAGGTAAGGCGGAACTTGGCGGGCTCGCACGCGGCTGTCAACGTGCCGCTGCAGCGGCCTCCAGCCAAGCCGTCAACTCCTCGGCAAT
This sequence comes from uncultured Rhodospirillales bacterium, assembly GCA_964474065.1. Lineage (GTDB taxonomy): Bacteria > Pseudomonadota > Alphaproteobacteria > Bin95 > Bin95 > JACKII01. Next base: position 2,083 of record CAYYSC010000010.1, read on the forward strand.
ATAGTGGATATGATTGCATTCAGGCGTCGGCAATGCATTCGGCCTCTCGTTTTCCACCCATACCGTCGTCATGCCAATCTGTGCTGCTGGCGCCAGATTCTTGGCCATATCCTCGAAGAAGATGGCGCGGTCCGGCGTCACCGCCATCGCCTTCACGAACTGGTCGTAGGCCGGCATTTGCGGTTTCGGAATGAAGTCTGCCGCAGCAACATCGAACACTGCGTCAAAATGATGGCCGACGCCCAGTCGGTCCATGATGTCGATCGCGTATTTAACGGTCGCGTTGGTGAAAACGACCTTGCGGCCAGGCAACGCGGCCAAGGCAGTATCGAGTCCCGGTTCCGTCTGAATCTGATCCAGATCAAGGTCATGGACGAATTCCAGAAACTCGCCGGGCGGAATCTTGTGCTCGACCATTAGGCCACGGAGCGTAGTGCCATAGTCCTTGCTGAACCGTTCACGCATCGCAACAGCTTCCGGCCCTTCCACGCCCATGATCTGCTCGATGAACAATTGCATTTTCTCGCCCATCGCCGGGAAGAGATTGTAACGGCGGGAGCAGTACAGCGTGTTATCGAGGTCGAATACCCAGCAATCGACGTGATCGAGATCGCCCGGTTCAGGGTGAGTGCGGCGCATAGGTAAAATCTCAGTCTGGAATGAAGTCACTCAGTATATAGTCAGCAACTTCCTTCCAGACCAGGGATGCTCTACCGCTGCTTGATCGCGCCGACCTGCTCCAGGCGGTCAATGTCCGCAGTGGCGAAGCCCCAATCGGCCAACGCCTCCCGAGAATGTTCGCCTGCATGGGCAACACCCATGGGCGTTTTGCTGGAGGTGCGCTGGAATTTCGGGGCAGGTCCCGGTTGCTTGAAGCCATCAACCTCGACGAAGGTGTTGCGGGCGACGTTGTGCGGATGCTCCATCGCCTCACCCAATGAGAGCACTTGCCCAAAGCAGACGTCGCTGCCCTCCATCAATTCGGCCCATTCGGCGCGGGTCTTGGTCTTGAAGATCTCGGCAAGGGTCGCCCGGTTCACGGGCCAACTCGCGCGGTCCGACTGATCGGGGATGTCCTTGTCTTTAAGGCCGGTTTTTTCCAGTAGCAACGCGTAGAACTGCGGCTCGATGGAACCGATGGAAATGTACTTGCCGTCCTTGCACTCATACGGGCTGTAGTAGTGAGCGCCGCCATCCAGGCGGTTGTGGCCGCGGCGATCGTCCCATAGTCCAGCGGCATGCATGCCATACATGCTGGTCATTAGCGAAGCCGAGCCTTCCACCATGGAGGTGTCGACGACCTGTCCTTGGCCGGATTTCTGGGATTCAATGTAGGCTGCCAGCGCACCCGTTACCATGTAGAGGGCGCCGCCGCCAAAGTCGCCCACCAGGTTCAAAGGCGGAACCGGCGGCCCGTCCACCGGACCGATCGAGTGCAAGGCGCCCGACAGCGAGATGTAGTTGATGTCATGGCCTGCAGTGTGCGCAATCGGCCCGTCCTGGCCCCAGCCGGTCATGCGGCCGTAGACGATCTTCGGGTTGCGCTTGAACATGACGTCCGGCCCGAGGCCGAGGCGCTCCATCACGCCGGGACGGAAGCCTTCGATCAGGATGTCCGCCTTCTCACTAAGCTGCAGCGCGAGTTCTACTCCCTCCGGGTTTTTCAAGTCGATGGCGAGGTTCTTCCGGCCCCTCAGCAGGTTATTGTATTTCGGGTCCACGCCGCCTTCCCGGCCGACGTTTGCGGCCCGATCGATGCGAACCACCTGCGCGCCCATGTCGGCCAGCATCATGCAAGCGAACGGGCCGGGCCCGATTCCTGCGAACTCCACGACCTTTACGCCTGTCAACGGACCGCTCATGGCTTCCTCACCTTTGTGCAAGAGTTGTGTTGTCGGATCGACGCTTAACGGGCAGCATAGCGAGACTTTCAGGCTGTTCAACGCAGAGGCGCGCCGCCATGAGCCAACCCTTCGCCGGCATCCGCGTGCTGGACTTCACCCAGGTATTCGCCGGACCCTATGCCAGCTACCAGTTGGCGCTGCTCGGCGCGGATGTCATCAAGATCGAGAAGCTTGGCGGCGAGGACTCACGCTCCACCAACGGTAAGATTGGGCCGAAGGGAGACATGACCTCCCCCATCTTCATCAGCACCAACGGCAACAAACGCGGCATTGCCCTAGATTTGAAACAGCCGGAGGCCATCGACGCCGTAAAGAAACTGGCCGAAACGGCCGATGTGGTGATCGAGAACTTCCGCGCGGGTGTGATGGACCGGCTCGGCATCGGCTGGGACGTTCTGCGCGGGATCAACCCGCGCCTGATCTACGCCGCCATTTCCGGCTTTGGGCGCGTCGGGCCAGATGCGCAGACGCCAGCCTACGACGGCAAGATCCAGGCGCTCAGCGGTATCATGTCGGTCACCGGCTATCCGGAAAACGGCCCGACCCGCGCAGGATTTGCCGTGGCGGACGCGGCTGCGGGCATGACCGCGGCCTTTGCTATCGCATCCGCCCTGTTCCAGCGGATGGCGACCGGTCGAGGCCAGTTGGTCGAAGTTTCGATGCTCGATTCAGCTTTAAGTTTTCTTTCGCCGACGGTCGCCGACTGGACATTTACCGGTTATCGCCCGGTGCAGTATGGGAACATGGCCGTGAGCCGCCGGCCGACCGCGGACCTGTTCAAGGCCAAGGACAGCCACTTGCTGCTAGCTTGCAACACGGAGGGCCAGTGGCTCGCATTGGTGCAAACTATCGGCCGGAAGGACCTGCTGGACGATCCGCGATTCGCCGACTGGGACCTGCGCAAGCAGCACGCGGCGGAGCTGCGCGCCATCCTGAACGAGGCCTTCGCTGGCGCCACCGCAGCAGAGTGGGACGAATGGCTGAATAAGGCAGGCTGCCCCTCCTCCAAGATCTGGAGTATTCCCGAAGTGGTAGAACATCCGCAGCACGAACACCGGGGCGTGTTGCCGACCGTGGACGGCATCAAGCTGGTCAATGCCGGCTTTGCCTTCGAGCGCGATGGCCCAAAGCTTGAACGGCTGGCCCCCTCCCCTGGCGAGCACACGGAAGAAGTGTTGCGCGAGGCCGGCTTCAGCGAAACTGAAATCGCTGCGTTGGCGAAAGGAATTTAGAGTCATGTCCCGCATCCTGGTCATCAATCCGAACGCGACCGAGAGCTGCACTGCGGCCATCGACCGGGCCTGTGCGCCGTTTCGGATATCGGGTGGACCACAGGTCGACTGCATTACCAATAGCGCCGGACCGCCGGGCATCCAGTCCCAGGCGGACTCGGACAACGTTATCCCGCACCTGCATGCCATCTGCCAGCGCGAGCCCGCGGATGCCTACATCGTCGCCTGCTTCTCTGACCCCGGCGTGCATTCTCTGCGTGAACGAACGGGGCGCCCCGTCATCGGGATTGCGGAGACAGGAATGGCCGCAGCCCTATCGCTTGGCGAGCGCTTCGGGGTAATTGCAATCTTGCCCTCCTCCGTTAACCGTCAGCGAAGAACGGTGCGCGCCTATGGCCTCTCCGAACGCTATGCCGCGAGCCGCTCCATCGGGCTTGATGTGCCGGAACTTGCTGATGGGGAACGTACACGAGCCGCGATGATCGAAGCAGGCGAATGCCTGCGGAACGAAGATGGGGCAGACGTGCTAATTTTGGGCTGTGCCGGTATGGCGGACCAGCGCAAGCCACTGGCTGAGGCGACCCGCCTGCCGGTCGTCGAGCCGACCCAAGCCGCCGTCGCCCGGGCTCTCGGAACAGTGCTGCAAGGCTGGTGACAGTAACTTTACAGGAATAGAGGCCCTAGGCGAGAAATCCCCACCATGTGACGCGTTCTATCCGAACCGCAATCACGGGCAGGTGCTCTAGCGTCATGACTCGGTACTGCGGATATTTCTGCCGTAGCCTGGACTGGGCCATACGATGTTCGGCTTGACTATCCAGCAGCACGGCGTTTCCACGCACCATCACCCACCCGAGCCGGCTCCAATCCTCGTCATAATTGTCGGCGACGAGCGCAACCTTCGGATTGGCCAGAATATTCCGCACCCGCTTCAACGGGCGGGACATATCCTTCGTTTTCTCATCAATGGTGATGTAGAGCGAGCTTCCATCCCGACTCAGCGAGAAACACACGGGAACAACATGGGGTACCCCCGCCGCATCTGCCGTCGCGAGCCTAGCCACTCGCTGCGCTGCTAGCCATGCGCAGGCACCGCTTTCATCACTCAAACAATATTACTCCGAAGTTGTAATCTCAGCAGAAAGGGCGAACCAGGCTGAGACCATCAGCCTCCGTCGCCTTGATAGTAGTACGCACCATCATGCGTTGCGTGTCCGCGGACCAGGAGCGGCCCCTGTGCATGGTGGCGCGGTTGTCCCACATCATCACATCGCCCTTGCGCCAGCGATGGAGATACGTCCGCCCCGGCGCGTGCGCTTCGTCACGTAGTTCGTCCAGAAGCATCTTGGCCTCTGCCGCCGACATGCCTGCGATATTTCCGGCATGGCTGGCGATATAAAGGGAACGTCGGCCGTTTTTCGGGTTCAGCCAAGTCATTCGCCAATTAACCGCAGGCATGGCGGCGCGCTGTTCCCCAGTCATCAAATCCGGTGCGATCTGGTCCCGCGAATGGAAGTATGCATGTTCGACGATCAGATCTTGGATCTGCGCCTTTCGTTGCGGGGAAAGCCTCTCCCAAGCCAAGCGGGTAGAGCAGAATTCGGTTTCCCCACCCATTTCCGGAACGATCCGCGCCGAAAGTACCGAAGCTTTGGCGGGGCGCGCCAAGAATGAACTGTCCGTGTGCCAAAGCTGATTCGCTGCCGCAACCAGCCATGACTGGTGATCTGGAGGCAGCAGCGAGCCGTCATCGCCGATATTGCCAATCTTCCCTAAGAAGCCTCCTGCCCCACGGGAGCCCACCTTTCCCAGTTCGAGCGGTCCAAATCCCCGTGAAAACGCGATTTGCCCAGCATCCGTGACGTCCTGATCTCGAAAAAGCAACAAGGAGTTCTCTTCAAAAGCCTCCTCCACGCTTTCAAACGCGCCTTGATCACTCGCCACGTCCAATAGCGATAGGCCACGGACCTCAACACCGAAACCGGGTCCAAGGGGGATCGTTTCCATCAAAGCGCCTCTTTTCTCATCCTTTATGACGCCCAATTGGGCAGAGCATAGCCGGAATGCGTCGGTACACGAAAGCCCTCGTCGCTGGACTTGCTGCTTGCCAGGTTTGCTTAGGGCATCGCCCGTCTTTTCTTCACACTCATGCGCCCGGCATGCGGAGACCTGAGATGCTGCCGTCCTCCCCAATCTGGCCTGCCCCGCTCGACCATCTGCGAGTGGAAAGCGACAATCCGCCAGCTCTAGCGGATTCCTATTGCCGGGCCTTGGGCTTCGAGATTTATCCGCTTGGCGAGGATTTCCTGCTGCAAGCCTATGGCCGCCGTTTGATAGTAGGCCGTGAAGCCCCCGGTTGCCGGACTTATCGTGCCGATCGCTTACAGGGCGAGCGCCAGCTAGAGGATGTTCAAGCCTATATTGCTGCGAAGAGGCTGCCTGTCGAGCTTTCACCCACACTGATCCTCCGGGGGGATGCTGTCGCGGTGCGAGATCCTGACGGCTGGCTGAATGTCTTCGGGCTTCCCCGACCTGCGATGGTCGAGCTCTATGAGCAGGGATCGGGATTTCTTCCTTCTGACTACGCGCTCATTGACGAGGAAGACCCCGCCGGCAAACGCGTGGCATTCTGGCGGACCGACCCGGAGCATCCTACCTTCGCGGCCTTTCACGCTAGTCATGCGAAGGCTGACCATCACGCCTATGAAACCAGCGGCTGGATGGACTTTCGTGACTGGGCGGACCATCTCTCCCATTTGCGAATTCCGATCGCATGGGGAGCGGGGCGTCATCGGCCGGGCAACAACCTGTTTTTCATGATCGACGACCCTTATGGCGAGCGGATCGAATTCTCAGCCGAACTCGAGCGCTTGCCGCAACAAACGGGCCCGCTAACTTGGCCGCATACGGAGCGAACGGTGAATCTTTGGGGCGCAGGCTGGATGCGACAATAACACGACGAAACAATAACAGGACGAAAATGCACACAGTCCGCATCATCGGAGGAAACTTGCGCGGCCGCCGCATCGAGGTACCCGACCGCATTGACGTGCGGCCAACCTCCGACAGGGCCCGCGAAGCGGTGTTCAACCGCCTTGCCCATGGCGGTTTTGGCCCGGATGGCGCGTCGATCCTGGTGGATGCCAGGGTGGCGGACCTGTGCTGTGGCACCGGTGCTATGGCATTCGAAGCTATTTCCCGCGGCGCATTGAACGCCACGCTGGTAGACCGGGCGCAGTCAGTGGTCGATTTGGCCCGGAAGAATGCCGCCAAACTCGGGATCGTCGAAGCGTGCCGCTTTGTTACGGCGGCCCTGCCCCAAGGCATTCCGCATGGCCCGTTCGATCTCATCTTCCTGGATCCCCCTTACGAGAAGCACTTATCTGAGCCGATTCTTTCCGCGATATCGGGAAAGGATGCGTTGGCTCAGGGCGGCCTGATCTGTGCCGAGACGGCGGCCAAAGAGCATTTACCGCTGCCGCCAGGAGTCCAATTGATCGATGAACGCGTCTATGGCGCTGCCCGTGTCTCTTTGTTGCGTATCGCGTGAGGGGCTGACGTCTCGTATTGAAAGATGGCTGGCGTGCAGTCGTCTTACACTCGCTTCTACGCTCGCTGCTTCCGGGAATGAGAGCTCATCCGCTCCGGAAATCGCCCTGGACTGCCTAAGATGATTTTCCCCAATTCTTCTAAGTGGTCCCGTACCTGGCCCAGGGGCGCTGGTCATATGGAGCACCTGAAAAGAAGAAAAATCAGGGGCGTCGTTTGCTCCCACGAAGTACCGGTCGCCAACAGTACTTTCGTATACGGCGATTCAGGGTTTCGCAAAAGATTAGCCGATAATTGCCGGGACAGGGAACCGTTTCGCAACTGCCGGTCAATCAAAGGAAGCTCTGCCAATGCCTGTTCCCACGGTAGCAAGACCTCTCACGCGGACCACGTCATCGTGACTTAAATTATCCACCCTCAGCAAATTACAATAACAAACGCTGAGCTAACATCAGTTATTGTACGACCGAGGGAGCCGATGCAATGTGGTTCCAGACCGTTGGCGAGGAGGGAAGGCCATGCAACACAACGCCATTGTCACCGGTGGAACACGAGGCATCGGGCGCGCAATTTGCGAGGAGTTGAAAGCGGCCGGCGTCAATGTTGCAGCCACCTATAATGGCAACGAGGCGGCAGCAACGAAATTCCGCGAAGAAACCGGGATACCTGTCTACAAATTCGACGTAGGCGATTACGATGCCTGCCAGAATGGGGTGGCTAAAATCCGCGAAGAGGTCGGGCCGATCGATATCCTTATAAATAATGCGGGTATCACGCGGGATGCTACGATCATGCGTATGACCCGGGCCGACTGGGACGCGGTGGTCAACACCAATCTCGGTTCCTGCTTCAACATGGTCCATGCGGTTTGGGACAGCATGCAGGAGCGGAGTTTTGGCCGTATCATCAATATCGGGTCCATCAACGGCCAGGGGGGCCAGTACGGACAAGTCAACTACGCTGCAGCCAAGTCCGGGATCCATGGTTTCACCAAGGCGCTGGCGCAGGAAGGCGCGCGCTTCGGTATAACAGTCAACGCCCTGGCTCCTGGCTACGTCGAAACCGACATGGTAGCGGCTGTGCCTCAAAAGGTTCTTGATAAAATCGTCGAACGTATCCCAATGCGCCGCCTCGGCACTGCGCACGATATCGCGCGCGGCGTTGTCTTTCTTTGCGGCGAAGATGCTGACTTTATTACCGGCTCCACCCTTTCCATCAACGGCGGTCAGCACATGTACTGACCTCCTGGTACGGCACGCGCGTCCACCGGTGCCCGTGGCCACGGGATGGCGATCAGCTTCGCTCGCGGGCTAGCGGTGCGGAGCGCGTCGGCTGCGTCGGTGCCAGGGAACGGTTGGCGCGAATGAAATTCCGAACCTCCGGCTGGATTTCCTCCCGCCAGCGCCGACCGTTGAAGATCCCGTAATGCCCAACCTTCGGGTGCACAAGGCGCTTGTGACGCTCCGGCGGTATGTTAATGCACAAGTCGTGGGCAGCCTGAGTCTGGCCAACGCCCGAAATATCATCGCGCTCACCCTCAACGGTCATCAGGGCGGTGCGCCGGATAGCTTTCGGCTGAACCAGTTCGCTGCGGTGCCGCATGCGCCCATCGGGCAAATCGTGGTCCTGGAACACGACCTTAATTGTCTCCAGGTAAAAATCCTCACTCATGTCCAGCACCGAAAGGTACTCGTCATAGAACACGCGGTGCGCGTCTGCGCTCTCGCCGTCACCCGCGATGAGGTGGCGGTAGAGTTGCAAATGTGCGTTGACGTGCCGGTCCATGTTCATCGTCATGAAGCCGGTGAGCTGCAGAAATCCGGGGTATACGCGCCGGAACATGCCGGCATGGGGCCACGGCACCGTCATGATGACGTTCTTCTCGAACCAGTCGAGCTGACGGCTGGTCGCGAGCTCGTTCGGAACCGTCGGGCTCAAACGCGTATCGATCGGGCTGCCCATCAGTGTAACCGAGGCCGGCTGGCATGGATCGTCTGCCGCAGCCAGCAAGGAGGTCGCTGCTAACACCGCCGGTCCCGGCTGGCATACTCCCATGACATGAAGATCGGGCCCCAGAAACCGCATAAAATCGATGAGATAGTCCGTGTAATCCTCCAGGCCGAAGCGGCCTTCTGCCAGGGGCACGGTCCGGGCGTCTGTCCAATCGGTAATGTAGACGTCATGCTCCGGCAACATGGCCTCTACGGTGCCGCGCAGCAGCGTAGCATAGTGACCTGATAGCGGCGCCACGATCAGGACAGCCGGGTCGGCGGGCCGCTGTTTTGGCATCGCGTCTTCGTCCCGTCGGAAACGCAACAGCGTGCAGAATGGCAGTACCCGAACGGGCTCGATATGCACCGGCACCTCACGGCCCGCCACTCGGGTTGTTTCAAGCCCCCATTCCGGCTTGCCGTAACGGCGGGTTACGCGTTCGAATACATCGCAGGCTGCAGCCATTGCGCGCGATTGCGGCAGATAAGCAATCGGGTTGATCGGAGAGCCCAGAAACCGCCGTGCGGCAATGGAAGCCGCCCGCCAGGGGGTAACCGCAGCATGGGTCATTTCGTAAGCGGTATAGAGCACGCTGGGCGGTCTCCTTCAAAGTGCTTCTCACGGTTGATGTTTTCTTTGGGCTCGAGGGCTAACTCGGTGCCTTGTTGCGCCGCAACGTAGCCTTCGACAGCACCAGCACGCAAGGGCCACCCTGCGCGATAAGGCCAAAGCCAATGAGATATAGGATCTTTCACCTATCACCGTGGCGCGGATGCCACTGTTTGTTCACAGATGACACTCACTGCCGAGATCTTCAAGATCGGTGCGTGATAAGGCACTAGACAGCGTCTGTCACATTGCTTAAACCCGCGTTTCTAATGCGGCGCTGGATTAAAGGCGCTCTGATGCCCAGGTAGCTCAGTTGGTAGAGCAGCGGACTGAAAATTCGCGTGTCGGTGGTTCGAATCCGCCCCTGGGCACCACTCTTTCTTGAAACCTATTGACAAGTAAGAGTAATAGGCAAGAGGGGCCCGTCCCGCCCCTATTTATCCACCCTTTCTGCCTTGGGTCACGAGCGTTTTTGCCCTAAGGGGCGCACGCCACGAAAACAACCGCCGCCTAGCATAGAATTACCATCGCAGGCCCGACACCAGAGCTGCTCCGCTCGGCTTCCGGCCGGTCGAGCCACGCGGAACGCGTTGCCTTGTGGCGCATGCCCCCTGGACTTGCCGCGGTTGCCTGGACTGAAGGTGCCCGCCACCCTTCCGGTCTCCCCCCTCGCTTCCAGGTCTGGAGCAACAGCGCGCGCCAGAGCCTCGGCTCGCGCCGCGAAGCGCCCGCCGTCTATCCTGCGGGCTTACTCGAGCGTGGCCGAGGCTTTCCGGCAGGGATTGGCTGGCCGCACGGCCTAAACTAATGGAGCCGACTGGCGAGATATTGGACCCCACCCGCAATGGTGAAAAACGCAGGCGCGTCGGCTTCTGGAATTTCGACCCCGAGCCGGTCATGCAGTGCAGCGACCACATTCAACATATCCATCGAATCGAGATCCAGGGCATCGCGGATATCCGCCTCTTCCGGTACTACGGCGGGATCCGCATCGGGCGCTACGGCGGTGATTTCCTCGAACAGAACCGCCTTGATCTCGTCTTCGGTCATAGCGCCTCCGGTGATTGCAGAAGTTTGTCGATGGCGTTGAGCAGCAGCGCGCCGCGGTGGCCGTCATTGGCACGGTGATCGCCGGAGAGCGAGACCTGCACCTGCGGGCGTGGCACGACTTGGTCGTTGATCACGGCCGGCCGGCTCAGCACCTTGCCGAAGCCGACAAGCGCTACTTGCGGCGGATAGATCACGCCCCAAAGACCTTCCACCCCGCGGTCGCCGAGGCTGGAGAAGGTGGCAGTCGGGTCCGTCAGTTCGGAGGAGCGCACGCGTCCGGCCCGCATGCGGGCAGTTACGTCCTTCAGCGCCGCCATCAGCGAACCGACATCCAATGTATCAGCATCGTGGATGGCCGGGGCGATCAGGCCGCCGCCGCGGATAGCGACAGCCACGCCAAGGTGGACGGATTCCGAGCGTTCCATCCGGCCATCCACGAAATGGCCGTTGAACTCCGGATATTGCTTGAGGGCCAGCGCCGTCGCCTTCACGAAAAGCGCCGCCATCAGCAGGCGCTCCGGCGGCGTCCGCTCGGCGTTGGCCTCGGCCAGCCAAGTTGTTGCCGCTTCCAGATCGATGGAGTGCTGAAGGTAGTAATGGGGAATTTCGCGCTTGGAGCGCGCCATGGCGGCGGCAATCGCCTTGCGCATTTCGTCCATGTCGAGGCCACGGCGCGATGGGGCGGCGCCAAGCTTGGCAGGCTGCTCGGCCGCAAGCACATCCGCTGACACAATGGCGCCACCGGGACCGGAGCCTTTCAACGCGGCCAGGTTCACGCCTTTTTCCGCTGCCAGCCGCCGGGCAGCGGGAGAGGCAGGCACGCGCTCGCCCGCTTTCGCTCGGGGCGGCGGTGGTGCAGTGGCCACTGGACGCTCCGGCTCTGCCGGTTTTGCGGATAGACGAGCAGCCCGTTCCGGCGCAGGCGCTGCAGGAGCGGGCTCTCCCGCTGCTCCCCCGTCGATTTCCGCCATCGGCGTCCCAACCGGGACCGTTTCGCCGGGCTGCAGCAGCAGCTGGCTCACCGTACCGTTCTTGAACACCTCAATCTCAATTGCGCCCTTCTGTGTTTCAACGACCGCAATAATGTCACCACGGCGCACGGTTTCACCCTCGCCGACCAGCCATTCGACCAGGGTCCCCGCTTCCATGTCAGCGCCGAGCGATGGCATCTTGAACAGAGCCATGGCTACTTGCCCAGTGTCGCGCGCGCCGCCTGGACAATCCCCGGCACCTGCGGGATGGCGGCATCCTCCAGGTGTTTCGGGTAGGGGATAGGCACTTCGGCGCTGCACACCCGGCAAACCGGCGCGTCCAGCTCCCAGAACGCCTGCTCCATGATGCGGGCGCTGATCTCCGCCGCCAGGCTGCCGGAGCGCCAGCCCTCGTCCACGATCACCGCCCGCCGCGTCTTGCGGACGGAGGCGATGATGGTCGCATCGTCCAGCGGACGGAGCGTGCGCAGGTCGATCACCTCCGCCGAGATGCCGTCGCCGGCAAGCGCCTCCGCCGCGTCCAGCGCCTTGAAGAGCGAGCCGCCATAGGTGACCAGCGTGACCTGATCGCCCTCCCGCCGCACCGCCGCGCGGTCCAAATCCACCGGGCCGGCGTCCGCGGCCAGGGTGCCCTGACGATTGTAGAGCAGCGCATTCTCGAAGATCAGGACCGGATCCGGATCCTCCAGCGCGGTCCAGAGCATGCCGCGAGCGTCCTCAAGGGTCGCCGGAGCAACCACACGGATACCCGGGATGTGTGCGAACCAGCCCTCCAGGCTATGGGAGTGCTGGGCGGCAAGCTGCTTGCCCGCGCCCGTCGCCATGCGGATCACGACCGGCACGTTGAACTGCCCGCCGGACATATGGCGGAAGGTGGCGGCAGTGTTCATGATCTGGTCGAGCGCCAACAAGCTGAAATTGACCGTCATCACTTCGACGATCGGCCGCATTCCACCCATGGCGGCGCCGATGCCCGCGCCGGTGAAGGCGGATTCTGACAGGGGCGTGTCGCGGATGCGATCCTCGCCAAATTCCTCCAGAAGACCCATGCTGACGGCGTAGCAGCCGCCATAACGGCCAACATCCTCGCCCATGAGGAAGACGCGCTCATCCTTCTGCATGGCCTCGCGGATCGCCCCGCGCACGGCCTCGCGGTAGGTGGTGGTGATTTCGGTCATCGCCAAGCCTCCGCCGGCGCAGCGACCACGTCGCGGATCAGGTCCTTCACCGGTTCCCAGGTGCCGGCTTCTGCAAAGGCAACGGCGGCATCCACCTCCTGCGCGACCGCGATCTCGATCGCCTCCAAGTCGCTCGGATGGATAAACCCGGTCTCGCTGCCCCAATCGAGCAAACGCTTGATCGGCCCATGCCCCCGTGCCGCTTCCACTTCTTCCTTCGTCCGGTAAAGCTGCGGGTCGAACATGGAGTGAGGGCGGAAACGATAGGTGCGGCATTCGAGGAAATGCGGCTGGGCCGTCTCGTGGATGGCGGCAACGGCTTCACGAGCGGCTCCCTCGACCTCGACTACGTTCATGCCGTCAACCGCACGCGAGGCGATGCGGTATCCTTCGGCCTTTTTGTGAATGTCAGTTTCCGCTTCCGACCGGTCTAGCGCCGTGCCCATCGCATAGAGATTGTTCTCACAAACGAATAGGACGGGCAGCTTCCAAAGCGAGGCGAGGTTCAGGCTTTCGTGAAACTCGCCTTCGGCTGCCGCTCCCTCGCCGAAAAAGCAGGCGGTGACGCGAGATCGCTTTTGCATCTTGTCGCCGAGCGCCAGACCAATGGCAAGGGGCAGACCCCCGCCAACGATGGCATTGCCGCCATAAAAGCGGGTGTCCGCGTCGAAGATGTGCATGGAGCCGCCGCGGCCCCGGCTGCAGCCCTCCTGCTTGCCGTACATCTCCGCCATGATCTTGGTCATCGGAATGCCGCGGGCAATGGCATGGCCGTGTTCGCGGTAGGTGGCGACAACCGCGTCCTCCGGAGTCAGCGCCTGCATCACACCCGTCGCCACCGCCTCCTCGCCGATATAGAGGTGCAGGAAGCCTCGGATTTTCTCCTGGGTATAAAGCTCCGCGCACTTTTCCTCGAAACGGCGGATGCGCACCATCTGGGTCAGCAGTTCCAAGATGTGGGAGCGGCTCACCACCGCCCGCGCCGGGCGTTCTGCGGTCGTCATCGCTCGTCGGTCTCCAGGGTCGAGGTATCGCCTTCCGGCAGGCCCAGTTCGCGCGCCTTCAACAGCCGCCGCATGATCTTGCCGGACCGGGTTTTGGGCAGCGCCTCGCGGAAGGCGATGTCGCGCGGCGCCACCGCCGGGCCGAGCCGGGAGCGGGCATGGCCCATGATCGCCCGCTTCAGGCTGTCAGAGGGCTCGAAGCCGCGGTGAAGCTGGACAAACGCCTTCACCACCTCGCCCATGCGCTCGTCCGGGATGCCGATCACCGCGGCTTCCGCCACCGCATCGTGCTCCATCAGGGCGCTCTCCACCTCGAACGGGCCGATCAGGTGGCCGGAGGACTTGATCATGTCGTCCGCCCGCCCGACGAACCAGAAATAGCCGTCAGCGTCCCGCATGGCGAGGTCGCCGGTCAAATACCAACCGCCCGCGAACGCCTTGGCGTAGCGCTCCGGATTGTTCAGGTAGCCGCGAAACATGGAAGGCCAGCCATGCCGGAGCGCCAGCTCGCCGACCGCCTGCGGCTCCGTCAGCTCCCGTACCTCACCGCTTTCCGCTTCGACCACGCCCGCCTCGATGCCTGGCAGCGGCTTGCCCATGGAGCCGGGCTTTACGTCCATGGCGGCGTAGTTGGCGATCATGATGCCGCCGGTCTCCGTCTGCCACCAATTGTCGTGAAAGGGCATCCCGAACACTTCCTGGCTCCATACGACAGCCTCCGCGTTCAGTGGCTCGCCGACGCTTGCCATGAAGCGCAGGCGGCTCAGATCCTTGCCCTCGAGCGGCCCAGTGCCGATGCGCATCAGCATGCGGATCGCCGTCGGTGCAGTGTACCAGACTGTCACCTGCTCCCGCTCCAGGATGTCGTACCAGCGTTCCGCGTCGAACTCCGCCTCGTCCACGATCATGGTGAGGCCGTTGGTGAGCGGCGAGATGATGCCGTAGGAGGTGCCGGTGACCCAACCGGGGTCGGCCGTACACCAGAAGATGTCGTCTGCATGGAAATCGAGTGCATAACGACCGGTGACGTGGTGGGCCACCACCGCCTCGTGCACGTGCATCGCTCCCTTGGGCTTGCCCGTCGTGCCACTGGTGAAATGTAGCAACGCGAGGTCGTCCGCTTTGGTCCGGGCGGTTTCGAACGTCGCCTCGGCGGATCCGAGCAATGCCCTCAACCCTGCCGCTCCTGCCGGAGCCTCCTCGGCGTCCAGCAACAACACATGCTTCAGCGATGGAATAGCGTCTCGCCAAGCCGCGACCTTCCGTTCGTACAAAGCCTTGGTTGTAACGAGAACGGAGGCTTCGCCGATCTCCATGCGCGTCCGGATCGGATCGGGACCGAAGGCGGAAAAGAGCGGGGAAAACACGAGCCCTGCTTTCAACGTGCCGAGGACTGTCACGTACAGTTCCGGGACCCGACCCAGGAGAGAAAACACCCGATCGCCCGGGGAGACACCAAGGTTGCGCAGCATGGCGGCGAAGCGGTCAGTCTCGCGTTTCAGGTCGGCATAGGTCAGGTCGCGGCTGCTGCCGTCCTTGGCCAACCAGCGGATCGCCACCTTCTCGCCCCGGCCCTCATCCACATGCCGGTCGACCGCCTCATGGGCAATGTTGAGGGCGTCGCCCGGCAGGCCGGACAGCATGGCCCGCGCTGCATCCCAGGAAAAGCGGGTGCACTCTGTCCGGTAATCGCCAAGGACCGGCGCGGCTTTGTTCGGGTCGAGCGTTTTAGTGATGCGTTCTTCCATCCGTTCATACCCTTCTTGGCCGCCCCCGCGGCAAGCGCCGGCACCTTGTTCGAAAATAGCATTCATCGCGCTGAAAGCGTCCGCCATGACCTAGATCAAGACTAGGCCCATGTAGATGTCCCGAAATGGCGACATTGCCGCAAATCGCCCTTGTTTCGTGGCGCAGAATGGCTAACGACAGCGCAAGACGACCTCACGGTACCCGTGATGGCTACTCCTGAGAATGCGAGCCCGATTGCGAGGACGCAGAGCCACCTGACAACCCAAATACGATTTATCTCGGAAATTTAAACCGTTATTTGTATTTTTGTACTCCCTTGGTTGAAGGCGAAGCGGATTAATCTGCAATTATTAGTTGACACACTGCCACCGGCAGCAAAACGTTCTCACAGCAGGCATTCCCTTTTGGGGAAACGACTCGATAAAAAGCGTCGACGATAAACATAGAAAGATCCCGGGCGATTTCCCCGCCGACAAGAAGATCAGGCCTCACGCGCGAAAAGAACGCTAAAGCAAGCCTGAAATATACTTTTCTGGAAAATGCCTCTGTTTTTTGCACAAGGCTATTTGATTCAGATCAAAACCGATGCCAGCTAACTGTGTGCTGATTTGCCTGGGGAAGGCAGGTACTGCCCGATCCCCTATTGGTTTTCCGGCTAGGAGAATGCCATGCAACTCAGCCATAGAAACCGCTCAGCGATCGCGGCGGGTGCCCTCGTGCTGGCGAGCGCAGCACTTACCTCAGCCTTCGCGCAAGAACGGCCATCAGCCCGATGCGAGGGATTGTTGTTCTCGACGGAGGAGGACTTCGTCACCCGCGGTCCGGAGCCGCCGGACGGCAATCCGATCATTTCCGATGGCGACCTTCTTGTGTGGAAGATGCCGGGAGGAGACGCGCGTCTTTGTGCGCGAAACAGCGAATTGCTCGGGCCATTCAAAACAAATCCGCAG
Source organism: uncultured Rhodospirillales bacterium (assembly GCA_964474065.1). Taxonomy (GTDB): domain Bacteria; phylum Pseudomonadota; class Alphaproteobacteria; order Bin95; family Bin95; genus JACKII01. The sequence goes on from CAYYSC010000010.1 coordinate 18,292, forward strand.
ATTGCGCGCGACCTTGGGCTCGACGCGGTCTATTCGACAGGCGGCGAGCGCCCCTTGATCCTTTTTTCGACCGAGCTCGACGACCCGGAAGGGCGGTTTACGGCCGGCGATCTTCTGACCACCTCCGCGGGAATCATCCCCAACGCAGCACTCCTCGCCCAGACGGACGTGCCGCCCTCCCGCGGCGACCTTGGCTTGGACGCAGTAGAGATCCGGGGAGAACCGGAGCGTGTTCGGCGTTTCTTCCGGAATCTCAATCCCGACGCGCTGCGGGAAAATCCCGGCTTGCTGGCCGAGATGCAGAAACGATTTGAGATCGAGATCCTGGTTTCTGTCGAAGGGACTTTCCTTTCTCCCGAGCGACGCAGTTTCCTCGATGGCGACCTGCTTTCCACTCTCTCCGGCGATGTCGTGGCATCCAACGCGGATCTCCTTCCAGGTTTGCCGGCGGGCTTGCCCATGCGGGGCGTCGACTTCGGGCTTGACGCGTTCACCCAGGGGCATGACCCCATCGAGAACGTCGGTTTGGATCTCTTGTCGACCGAAATCTCCTCCCTGCGAAAAGGAACCTCCTTCACCGACGGCGATGTGCTTCAGGCCGGTCCGGCTGTATTCCTGAAAAACGGGGTCCTGATCCATTCACTGGAGCCGGTCGTCGCAGAGGGCATGCGTGGACGAGGTAGAGCCGCAGCTTTCGCAGGCGAGGCTGTCGAGACGGTGGGACAGGGCGTTCCAGTCGAGGTGATAGGCGCGAACGCCTTTGCGGCGAAGGAGGT
>CAYYSC010000011.1:0-17633 GCA_964474065.1 uncultured Rhodospirillales bacterium
CAGACGTGTGCTCTTCCGATCTCGACACGATCTGCCCGATCACGTCGAAAATCGTGACAACCAACGCCCAAGTCTGTCGAAAAGCCTCCGCCACGGCGCTTATCGGATCATGCCGGACGTGCTCATAGCCAGTGCGGGTAACCCCGATGCGTCCCAGCGGCTGAGGATTGCCGAACTGGTCCTCCTGTTCGATCCGCTCCGGTGTCAATTCGATCGAAAGGGTCTGGCCGTTCCGCTCGATCTCCGCGTTGACGGGGATGCCGGGGCGCAAAGAAATGATCCGTTGGAGGTCTTCGAAACGCTGCACCTTTTCCCCGTCCACGCGCAGGAAACGGTCACCGGGCTGTAGCCCCGCCTGTTCCGCGGGGCTCTCCGCCATGACCTCGCCGACGACGGGGGGTGTGTAGGATTGGCCGATGGTCATGAACGTGAGGGCCATGACGACAACGGCAAACAGGATATTGGCGCCCGGGCCCGCAGCGACGATGGCGATTCGGCTCAAGACCGGCTGGGTCGGGAAGGCCGTTTTCCGCTCTTCAGCCGTCATCGCCGCCACGGCTTTGGCGTCTGGGGCGGAACTCTCGTCGGCGTCGCCCCTCATCCGGACATAGCCGCCGAGTGGCAGCATTGCCACGCGCCACCGGGTGCCCTTCCGGTCATGCCAGTGGAAAATCTCGCGCCCGAAACCGATCGAGAAGACCTCGACGAATACCCCACAGCGTCGCGCCACCCAGAAATGGCCGTATTCGTGCACGAACACCAGCAGGGACAGGATTGCGATGAACGGCAAGATATATTCGAGGAGCAGCATCGGCGTCGCGATTCCGTTTGGATATGTTGCGAATTGCCCGCTTGCAGGGCAGCAAGAGGCATGGTGGGGAGCGTTCAGGTCCGCAGCATGATTGTATTGCGGGCGTGTTGCCGAGCCGCCTTGTCTGCGCTCCATACCCCTTCGAGGTCGGACAGCGGTACCACCGGCAAGCCGTCCAAGCAGGCTTCGACGATATAGGCTATATCTAGGAAGCCGATCTGTTCCGCCAAGAACGCGTTCACGGCGACTTCGTTTGCCGCATTTAACATCGCCGGCGCGGTACCGCCGAGCGAGAGCGCCTCACGCGCGAGCCGCAACGCCGGAAACCGCTGTTCATCCGGCGGTTCGAAGGTGAGGGTGCCGATTTTGGACAGATCCAATCGTTCCGGCCCGAAGGCCCCCCGCTCCGGCCAATAAAGGGTCACCGCGATGGGCGTACGCATGTCTGGCAGGCCCATTTGCGCCAGCATCGACCCGTCGCGATAATCCACCATGCTGTGGACGATAGACTGGGGATGGACGATAATCTCGATCTGGGCCGGCTCTACGGGGAACAAATGGCTCGCCTCGATCAATTCGAGCCCTTTATTGAACATGGTGGCCGAGTCGATCGTGATCTTGGCACCCATGTCCCAGTTCGGGTGCTTCAGCGCATCGGCCCGGGTTGCTCGCGCCATTTCCTCCCGCGTCCATGTCCGGAAGGGGCCACCGGAAGCGGTCAGGATGATCCGCTCGATGCCCTCTGGGCGTTCGAAGTCGAACACTTGAAAGATGGCATTATGCTCACTGTCTACCGGCAACAGGCAACCGCCGGATGCTTTGGTCGCTTCGGTAAACAGGTGCCCAGCGCAAACCAGGCTTTCTTTGTTTGCCAGCGCAACAGTCGCGCCCTGCCGTACTGCAGCCAGGGTGGGCGCCAAGCCCGCTGCTCCGACAATAGCCGCCATGCACCAATCCGCTGGCATTTCCGCGGCAGCCATTACCGCTTCTTTGCCCGTTCCCACCTCGATGGCAGTGGCCGCAAGAGCTTCGCAGACGGTGGCCGCGGCCGACGGGTCTGCCATGGCAACGAATTTCGGCTGCACGAGCCGGGCGAGTTCGATCATCGCCGTCGCATTGCCGTTGCCCGTCAGGGCGGTTGCTTCGAACCGGTCAGGCGCTTCGGCCAGTAACTCGCAGGTCGCTCGGCCAACGGAGCCAGTCGCCCCGAGAACGCAAACTTTTCGCCGATCCGTCATAGCCACCGCCATTCAAGCAAATAAAGACCGGCCGCAACCGGGGCGGCGACCAGCAGACTGTCGAGGCGGTCCAGAAAGCCGCCATGACCGGGAATCAAGCCGCCGGAATCTTTACTATGAAACCGGCGCTTCAACCGGGATTCGAAGAGATCGCCGACGTTTCCGGCAAACGCTAACAGGAAACCCGCAGCCGCGCCCGACCAGGATGCCTCTCCCGAAATCAGCCATGCGGCGGCAAACCCGATTAGGACTCCCGCCGCCAAACCGCCGAGCAGGCCGGCCCACGTCTTTCCGGGGCTGATGCCGGGAGCCAGCCGCGGCCCTCCGATCGCCCGTCCCGTGAAAAAGGCCACGGTATCGTTGGACCAAATTACCAAGAAGAGCCATACCGTGAGCCAGAGCCCGCTGGGCTCCAGGTTGCGCAACCACATCAGGCTGATCCCGGCCAGGACGATGGCGATCGCTCCTGCTCCCAGCCAGCGGCCGACCGCCCCGGAAACAGTTGCAGATCCCGCCAAACTGACGGCGACTGCCAATATGGCTCCAGCCGCGAGGCCTACAGAGGGATGACTGACGAGCGCTGCCAGGCCGATGACGGCGGCAGGGCCGGATACCAGCGCCCAGGTTAGAGGCCGGTCAACGGTAAGCTGACAGACCCGGGCCCATTCCCGGCCCAACAGAGCGGCGCATGCCAGCAGCAGCTCATCAAACGCCCAGCCGCCTATCCATGTCAGCGCAATGACCGCCGGGACGAGCACCGCGGCAGCGGCCACCCGCGTGGTAACGCGGCCGCTGCCTGCCGCGCTAGCCACTGCGCCGGCCGCCAAAACGGCGATCCCTTCGGTTGTATTCCGCGATCGCGCTCTCCAACGCTTCCCGGTCGAAGTCAGGCCAGAAGCAATCCGTAAAGACCAATTCGCTGTAAGCGATTTGCCAGAGCAGGAAATTGCTGACGCGCTGCTCGCCGCTGGTGCGGATTAGCAAGTCCGGATCCGGGATATCCCTGGTATAAAGGTGCCGGGCCAGCATTGCTTCATCGACCGTCCCTGGGTCGATTTCTCCTCTGGCAGCTTTTTCCGCAATGAACCGGGCGGCCTGGGCAATTTCCGTACGGCTGCCATAGCTCAACGCGATAACAACGGTCATCGCTGTATTGGCGGCCGTTTTCTCCTCGAAACTGTCGATGGCCGCTTTGACGTCCGAGGGGAGAGGGCCGCGGTCGCCGATCACCCGCAAGCGCATTCCCCGCTCGGCCAAGTCCTTTTCCTCTCGCCGCATGGTAAATCGGAGGAGACCCATCAGATCGGACACTTCCTCCGTCGAACGCTTCCAGTTCTCCGAGGAGAAGCTGTAGAGGGTCAGGTATTCGATCCCCAAGGCGAGCGCAGCGTGCACGGTTTCCTTGGCCGCCTGCGCGCCGCGCCGGTGGCCGGCTGCGCGCGGTAAGCCACGCTTCGCAGCCCAACGACCGTTGCCGTCCATGATGATCGCAACGTGCCGGGGAATTGTAGGCCGTTCGATGCGGGAACCTTCCTTCGCGCTCATGCGGTGGCGGATCGGCAGCGAAATCTATACCTGCATGATTTCCTTTTCTTTGGCGTCAGTCATCGCGTCGATGTCCTTCACATGCTCATCCGTGAGTTTCTGAATGCGATCCGCCATGGATTTATGCTCATCCTTGCTGATCTCACCCTCTTTCTCCATCGTCTTCAACATGTCCATGCCGTCGCGACGGACGTTGCGCACCGCAACCTTCGCTTGCTCGGCGTAGCGGTTGGCCACTTTGCTCAATTCCTTGCGCCTTTCTTCAGAAAGCTCCGGGATGGGAACACGCACCAGCTGGCCGTCGGTCGATGGGTTGAGGCCCAAATCCGAATCGCGGATTGCCCGCTCGACGGCGCCAACCATGGATTTGTCCCAGACCTGAACCGTCAACAGCCGCGGTTCCGGTACTCCCACCGTGCCTACCTGAGAGAGCGGCATCTGCTGCCCGTAGGCTTCGACGCGCACTTGGTCCAATAGGCCAGTCGAAGCGCGGCCGGTACGGAGGCCGGCAAATTCGCGCTTGAGGGCGTCGATGGCGCCGTCCATCCGGCGTTTCACATCATCGAGGTCTTTGGTCGACATGCTCCGTACTCCACATGAGGCGGCGAGAGGTCGGCGCCAGCCGCCCGCACTCGTTTAAGAAGTCACGATGGTGAAGCGCCCTTCACCCCGTAACGCCTGCAGAAAAGCGCCGGGCGTATGAATTGAAAATACGAGAATAGGAATGCTGTTCTCGCGCGCAAGGGCTATTGCCGCAGTGTCCATGACGCCCAAGTCCCGCGACAGCACGTCCAGAAAGCTCAGATGATCGTAGCGTTGCGCGTCCGGGTCCTTTTTCGGGTCCGCACTATAGACCCCATCCACCTGGGTACCTTTCAAGAGCGCGTCGCACCCCATTTCCGAAGCGCGAAGCGCCGCCGCCGTGTCGGTCGTGAAAAACGGGTTGCCGGTACCCGCCGCGAAAATCACTACGCGGCCTTTTTCCAGGTGCCGTTGTGCCCGCCGCCGGATATAGGGCTCGCATACCGTTGACATCGGGATCGCGGACTGGACCCGGGTAGCCTGATCCCGGCTCTCCAGCGCGCTCTGAAGCGCGAGCGCATTAATCACGGTGGCAAGCATCCCCATGTGATCACCGGTTGCCCGCTCCATGCCCCAGCCCTTGGCACCGATACCGCGAAAAATATTGCCGCCACCGACCACTACGGAAACTTCGGCGCCGAGCGTCCGCACCTCGATAATATCGTCGGCAATGCGGGCGACCGTATCAGGGTCAATGCCATAGTCTTTGTCGCCCATCAGGGCTTCGCCGGAGACTTTCAGCAGGACCCGTTTATAGGCGAGGCCGCTTTCGGATTGGGCCGGGGGCTCTCCGGCGCAGCCGTCGGTCATTGGAGCGGTTCCCTAGTCTTTTTTCAGGGTGGCCGCCACTTCGGACGCAAAATCGCTTTCTTCGCGCTCGACGCCCTCGCCCAAGGCCATGCGCACAAAACCCGTGCAAGCGACGGGGGTGCCCAGCTCCTTCGACAGTTCTTCGAGGGCCTTGCCGACGCTCTTATCCGGGTCGATGACGAAAGCCTGCTCCAGAAGCACCGACTCCTCGTAGAATTTGCGCATCCGGCCTTCGACCATTTTCTCGATGATGTTGTCGGGGCGGCCTGACGCTTTTGCCTGCTCCACGAGGACCCCGCGCTCTCGCTCAACGTCTTCCGGGTTTACGTCCTCGCGGCTCAGCGCCAATGGGTTCGCCGCCGCCACATGCATGGCGATCTGCTTCCCGAGCTCGGCTAGGCGCCCGGCGTCGCCGCTGGATTTCATTGCAACCAGAACGCCAATCTTGCCCAGGTTCGGCGCCGTCGCGTTGTGCATGTAGCTGGCAATCACGCCTTCGGGGACTGAAAGCTGAGCGGCGCGGCGCAGCGTCATGTTTTCCCCGATTGTGGCGATGGCGTCAGTGACCGCTTGATTCACGGTTTTTCCGGAAGGCAGAGTCGCCGCAGAAAGCGCATCTACCGAATTGCCATGCGTGATCGCCGCGTTTGCGATTTCGCGCACCAGCATCTGGAACTGCTCGTTCCGTGCAACGAAGTCGGTTTCGGCGTTCAGTTCAACCAGGGCCCCTTTATTGCCCTCAACGGCCAAGCCGACGAGACCTTCGGCCGTTGTGCGGCCAGCCTTCTTGGCGGCTGCGGCCAACCCTTTTGTGCGGAGCCAATCGACCGCAGCATCCAGATCGCCACCGGTTTCGGTCAGCGCCTTTTTGCAGTCCATCATTCCTGCGCCGGTTTGTTCCCGGAGCGCTTTAACTTCTGCAGCACCAAATGCCATATGTCCGATTTCCTTGCGTTCTGGAGCGGCGGTTAGCTGCCCCGATTTCGCGTCATTCTGAATGCGTGTTGGTGTCGCGCTCTAGACACCGAACCCCGCCTTCCCTTCTCTTGCGTTAATTGCCTCGCATCCCTTATCCTATTTTGCAGCTTATGCAAAGATAGGGAAAGCCGATGGACACGTTGCATAGCATGAGATTGTTCGCTGAGGTGGTCGAGTCAGGGTCTTTTTCGGCTGCCGGAAGAAAATTCGGTTTGGCGGCATCAAGCGTGTCACGGCAAGTGGGATCGCTGGAAGATGCCTTGGAGGCTCGCCTGCTGAACCGCTCCACCAGGAAGCTGTCGCTCACGGAAGCCGGCCGGCTGTATCACGAGCGTGTTCGCCAGATTCTCGCGGACGTGGAGGATGCCAATCGGTGCGTCAGTCATCTTGAAGCGGTGCCCCGTGGGCTGCTCCGGATCAACGGTCCGACCGTGTTCGGTCGGCTCCACATCGCACCCCATCTTCCGGAATTCTTCGAACGGTTTCCGGAGATTGATATCGACCTGACACTGACCGACCATTTTGTGGATGTAATCGAGGAAGGCGCTGACGTCGTGGTGCGGGTTGGCGGCTTGGCGGATTCCAGTCTCTTCGCCCGGCGCCTCGCCCCGAACCGGCGGGTCATGTGCGCGAGCCCGGCCTACCTTGACCCGAACGGCCGCCCGGAAAAGCCCGGCGATCTGACCAAGCATACTTGCATTGTCTACAAACTTCACTCGACAGTGGGAACTTGGCACGTGTGTTGCGGTGAGTCCGGGGCGAAGGAAACCGTGCAGGTCAGCGGTCGCCTGACCGCAAACAATGCCGAGGCCTTGCATGAGTCAGTGCTGGGAAGTGTCGGCATCGCGTTGTTGCCGATCTGGCTTGTCGGCCAGGATCTCCAGGCGGGACGGTTGGAGCGGGTGCTGCCGACGCTCGAAGCGGATCTGACAAAAGACGAGACCGCTATCCACGCGGTCTATCCCCACAAAAGACTGCTCTCGGCGAAGGTCCGCGCGTTCGTCGACTTCCTCGTGGAGAAGTACCAGCCAACGCCTTACTGGGAAATTCAGGAAAACGAACCAGCCGCCCATCAAAAACTGCAAGCCGTCGCGGAATAAAAGGCGGCGACTTGGGCTTCTACGCTCCCAGGATGCGCGCGATGCTCTGGCCGGCTTTGAGGCCATGACCGGTGAGAATCAGCACGGTACTTTCATCCTGCTGGATGGTGCCGTTCTGCATTAGGGTGGTCAGGCCCGCTGCACCGGCCGCCGTTGTGGGTTCGACATACCAGCCCATGGCTGCCAACTGCCGCAAGGCGGTTCCGATCGCCTCTTCGCTCACCCTGACCATGGTGCCGTCACAAGCGATGACGGCTTGGACGATCTCGGCGCCGCGAACGGGCCGGGCGGAGGCGATCCCATCAGCCACTGTCGGTGATACCGGTCGGGGCTCCCGGCCCTCGAACATGTCGACGAGGGGCGAGCAGTTGGCTGCCTGAACCAAGTGCAACCGTGGAATGCGTTCGATCTGGCTGCCAGCGAGCAGTTCGGCGAATCCGATTGCGAGGCCGAGAATATTGCCGCCTTGACCGGCCGGCATGATGACGTGATCGGGAACAGCGAAGCCCATCTGTTCCCAAAGCTCGAACGCCAGGGTCTTGGTGCCTTCCAGAAAGAAGGGTTGCCAGCAGTGAGAGGCGTAGAAGCGCGTTTCGGCTGCCGCCATGGCAGCGTCGGTCGTGTCCTGCCGGGTGCCGGGAACCCGGTGCAGTTCCGCCCCCATCGCCATGATCTGCAGCAGCTTGCCTTCCGGCGCCGAGGCGGGAGCGTAGATGGCGCAGCCGATCCCGACCGCTGCCGCGTAGGTCGCCATGGCAGCGCCAGCATTGCCGCTTGAGTCTTCCAGCACCTCGGAAATGCCGCGTTCGGCCATTTCGTTGATCAGAATGCTGATCCCCCGGTCCTTATAGGAACCGGACGGCTGAATATGCTCGCATTTGAACCGGACCGGCCGGTTCTGCCACTCTGCCGGCACGAGCGGCGTCAAGCCCTCGCCGAGCGTGACGTGGCGTTTGGTCCGGATTGCCTTGGCATACCGCCAGAGCGAGCCTTCGCTAGCTTCGATGTCCGACGGACTCAAGCCGCTGCCTGCCGTAAGCTCGACCGGGCCATGGTCGTCAGGTGCGCGCCAGAGTGGCGGACCAATCGGCCAGGATCGCCCCGTGCGGCGGTTCTCGTAACGGATTTCCGTATTTGTCATTTTAGCGCCTTATCCAGCCGTGACACCGGCGTCGATCACCAGTTCGGAGCCGCTCATATACGCGGAGGCGTCACTTGCCAGAAAGAGGATCCCATTGGCGATATCCTGCGGCTGGCCGAGAACGCCGTTCGGCACCGTTTGCACCGCCCGCTGGTTGAGATCGCCGCGGTTCCGGCCCTGCTCGCCGGTTGGCAGGATCGCATCCCAGATCGGCGTTTCGATAATGCCCGGATGAACGGAATTGACCCGGATCTTGTCGGCCGCAAATTCCAGGGCGGCGCATTTGGTGAAGAGCCGGACCGCGCCCTTGGTGGCGCTGTATCCGGCAAGGCCGCTCCGGTTGCCGCGGAGGCCTGCGATGGAGGAAAGGTTGATGATCGAGCCGCCGCCCGAGTCGCGCATCGCCGGGATTGCGTGTTTCACCCCGAGAAAGACGCCGTCGATATTGACCGCGCATTGCCGGCGCCAGTCGTCGAGACTGAAGGTTTCGATGGAACCGGAAATGGCGATGCCCGCATTGTTGACCAGCACGTCCAGCTTGCCGAATGCCATCAGGGTTGCCGCGATCACTTCTTGCCAGCCGGATTCGTCCGTCGTGTCCTGCTGCAAGGCCTGCGCCTTGCCGCCGAAATCCGCGATTTCACGTGCAACGCCATGCGCCCCGTCGCCGTCAACGTCGGTGACCATGACGGAAGCGCCCTCCCTTGCCAGTGTCAGTGCCGTTGCTTTGCCAATTCCGGAGGCAGCGCCTGTTACCAAAGCCACCTTGCCCTTTACCTGACCCATTCCCTGGCCTCCTACCCGTTTACGTCTGCGCCCTCAAGAGTCCTTTGACACAGACCCCACTCCTTGCATAGATGCGCGCTTCGCCAGGGGAGAAATAACAACCAGTGGCGCCTTCGCGTTAGGGAAACTTCATGAACGACGCTGTGGTAAACAACAGCGCTTCTTCGAAAGCGCAGCGGGACCGGGTTTCCGGCTGGATCAGGTGGCTCGTCGTCGTAATGGGCGCCCTGGGGATTTACTTGGCGATGAACCAAGTATTCAACTGGCAGTTCTTTGGCCTGCTCCTGATTATTGATACATCTTTCTTCTACGTCATGCTTGGCGTCTTCCTCAGCATGGTGTTTTTGGTCTATTCAGTTGACGGCAGCACGCGGGGGCGGGTCAGTATGATCGACTGGCTTCTGTTTGCTGCTGCGATCTTCTGTTCCGGCTTCATGGCCTACAATGGAGAGCGGATTATCCAGGAAGGCTGGGATCTGCTTGCGCCCACGGATGCAACCATCATTGCCGGCGTTATCTGCCTGCTGGCTCTAGAGGCGGTGCGGCGGACTGGCGGGTGGATTCTGTTCAGTGTCGTTCTGTTTTTCTTCTTATACCCGCTGTTCGCCGAATACATGCCCGGCTTTATGTGGGGCCCGGAAAGCGCCGTCCAAGAATTCGTCCGGCAGCACGCCCTCGGCACCGAATCCATTATCGGCTTGCCGATGCGGGTTGTTACCAGCCTGCTGATCGGCTTCCTCCTTTTCGGCTCGGCTCTGGTCGTGACGGGCGGCGGCGATTTCTTCATGGCCTTCGCCACGGCGTTGCTGGGCAAGACCCGCGGCGGTCCGGCAAAGGTTTCCATCGTCTCGTCCGGCTTCTTCGGCTCGCTTTCCGGCTCGGTGATTTCCAACGTGGTGACGACCGGTCAGTTGACCATTCCCACCATGAAGCGGATTGGATATCCGGCTACCTACGCGGGAGCGGTCGAGGCTTGCGCTTCGACGGGGGGCGCACTGATGCCGCCGGTCATGGGGGCCGTCGCCTTTATCATGGCGGAGTTTCTGAACGTACCGTATTCGACCGTTGTTCTCGCCGCCCTGGTGCCGGCCATTTTGTTCTATCTTGCGCTGTTGTTGCAAGCTGACAACTACGCTGCCCGGAATGGCCTGAAAGGCCAGCCGGCCGAGGAGATTCCTAATCTCTGGGAAGTTCTCAAGGCCGGCTGGTTTTATCTCTTCAGCCTGGCCATGCTCATTTACATGCTGATCGGAATGCGTATCGAGTCGTTTGCACCCTACTACGCAACGGGCGTTTTGCTCGTCAGCTGCGCCATCTTCAGAAAGGGAGAGGACCGGTTCGGGCTCAAAAAGCTCATTGAGTTGATTGTCGACGCCACCAAAAACATCGTCAATATTGTCGGAATTTTGGTAGGAATCGGCATGATCGTGGGCTCGTTGAGCTACACAGGTGTCGGCCCGGCTTTTTCCGGCGAGCTCCTGCAATTCGCCGGCGACAATATCTTCTTGCTCTTGATCTTGGGCGCCATTACCAGCTTCATTCTGGGCATGGGGATGACGGTCAGCGCCTGCTACATTTTCCTGGCGTTGGTCATGGGCCAGGCGATGGTTGACTCAGGGCTTAATCCGATCGCGGGTCATCTCTTTATCCTCTACTGGGGGATGATGAGCTATATCACGCCGCCGGTAGCGGTGGCGGCCGTGGCAGCTGCGACGGTCGCCGGCTCGCACCCGATGCGGACGGGTGTCATGGCGATGCGCCTTGGCATTATTCTGTTCATCCTTCCGTTCCTGTTCGTTCTCAATCCGACCCTGATCCTGCATGGTACCCCGCTTAACATCGTGCACGACGTGACGACCGCGGTCATCGCGGTCTGGTTGATCGCCTCTGCCTTGGAGGGGTGGTTGTACTGGGTCGGACGGGTTAACTGGGAATTACGCATTCCCATGCTGGCGGCGGGCGCTGTGCTGCTCTTTCCGGGCACGTACAGCGATCTGATCGGCGCGGCCATCGTGGCCGCTATCTACGCCTACGGCCTGCTGGTCCAGAAGCCGAGAATGGCCTGATCCGGTATCTACGGCTGTCCCCGGCTTATCGGGGGCAGCCGTAAACCCGGTCCTCGCAATCCACGATTTGACCCCGGGTTTTGGAGACGAGCGCGATTATCTCCACCCGCAGGCCTGGATCATCCACGTGCTTCCACACGGCGAGGCGGAAGTACTCCATCGCCCTGTCCCAGTCGCGGGCGGAGATGCCCATGCCTCGATGCGTGCGGTCCATCTCGCGGCCGTTGTAAGCGATGCTGCAGCCGGCGGCATTCTGGACGAAAGCGACCGCCAGCCGCCGTTCCCGCTCGACGCCGTCGGTACCGCGATGCAGCCAGAACCGCCCGAGTTTGTCGGCATCGTCTGTCCTCATCCTGTCGCCAAAGGACTCCATAATGGCAGCGACGGTCCCTGGCCCGCCAAGCCTGGCGCACAAGGACTCTTCGGCGCTGGCGGCGGCAGGGACGATGAGCAAAGCGGCCAACAGGGCGCGCATGGGCCGAACCCGCTTCCAAGCCTCGAAGTTTCTGGACAGTAAGCCTACGATTTATGGCCCTTCCGTGAAATCACACTTGTTGCCGCCTTCGTGAAGCTTGCGGGCGCCCGGTCCGATGGTAGGCTTCCTTAAAGGCGGTCAGAAACCGCGGGCAGAACGCTTCACCCCGTCATGTTCCCCGCGCAAGACTGGTCACGCCGGCAGGGTCGAGGGAAGCGCCGCGCGGCGAACACGGAGGAGCACGATCATGGACCCGGAAATCAAGGCAGCGCTAGACAAGCTGTTTGCGAGCGACACGGCGCTCTACCAGGCCCGTGGCTTTCAACGGCGGCTCGGCTGGGGCAAGAAGCCGGCGTTGGTGAATATCGACCTCGCCAATGCCTGGACGCGGGAGGGCTACCCGTTCACCTGTGAGGGCATGGACACGATCATTCCGGCGGTGCAACAGGTGCTCGCGGCATTCCGCGCGAAAGGTCTGCCCATCGTCTTCACAACGACCGCCTACGACATCGTTGAAGGCCCGCATAGCGACATGGGCCTGTGGGGCAAGAAAATCCCTGGTGAGGTGCTGCGCGCCGGCACGGAAACCGTCGAAATCGACACCCGCCTGGAGCGGCAGCCTGACGAACTGGTGATCGTGAAGAAACAGGCGAGCGGCTTCCGCGGCACCAACCTGAACGCTTACCTGAACGCAGCGGGCGTCGATACGGTGGTCATTACCGGCACGACAGCCAGCGCCTGCGTCCGGGCGACGGCGGAAGACGCCATCGCGGAGGGTTTCCGGCCCATCGTTGTGCGGGAATGCGTGGGTGATCGCATTGCAGGCGCCTTGGAGTGGAACCTGTACGACATCGACGCGAAGTTCGGCGATGTCGAGCCGCTGGAGGGCGTGCTCGATCACCTGCGCCGAAACGAGTTTTAACGGTCCCGGAACGGCCAAGGAGAGGCTCAAGATGATTCAAGGCCAGCACCGCTTTACCCGCATGGACAATGTCTGGTTCGGCACTCCCGCTGCCGACGCCATCGCCACCGAGTCGGGCCGGCGCGGCGCTGAGCGCGTGTTCATCGTCGGCTCCAAGTCTCTTTATGAAAACACCGACGAGATAGCCAAGGCGGAGCAGGCTTTGGACAACCGGCACGCCGGCACATTCGTTGGCATCCCCTCCCATTCCCCGCGGGATGCCGTGATCGAGTGCGCGAAAGCAGCAGACGCGGCGGGCGCCGACCTGCTCGTCACCTTCGGCGGCGGCAGCGTCACGGATGCGACCAAGGTCGTGCAGATCTGCCTGAAGCACAAAGTATTCACCGTGGAGGGCTTGGATGAGTACCACATCAGGACGAGCACCGACGGGAAGAATATCGCACCGGAATTCGCCGGGCCCGACGTGCGCCAGATCAGCGTGCCGACCACCCTCTCCGGCGGGGAGTTCAACCCGCTCGGCGGTTGCACCGACCACCGTACGAAGGTGAAGGAGGGCTACACCCACCCCGATCTCATCCCCGCCTCGGTGATTCTGGACCCGGCGCCGACGGTGCATACGCCGACCTGGCTGTGGCTCTCGACCGGCGTGCGCGCCGTCGATCATTGCGTCGAGGGGCTTTGCTCCCCGCATATCAATCCTTATGCAGAAGGCGCCTTGTTGCATGGCCTGCGCTTGCTTTCTCAGGGGCTGCCCGCGGTAAAAGCAGACCCGCACGACCTGGAGGCGCGGCTTCAGTGCCTGATGGGCGCCTGGATGTCGATGACCGGCAATATCCCGAAAGGCATCAGCCATGCCATCGGCCATATCCTGGGAGGCACCTGCGATGTGCCGCACGGCTACACCTCCTGCGTGATGCTGCCCGCCGCGCTGCAATGGAACGAAGGCGTAACTGCCGGGCGCCAGGCGATGGTTTCCGAGGCGATGGGCCGTCCCGGCGAGCCGGCGCATCGAGTCGTGGCGGAATTCATTGCCGGACTGGGCATGCCGCGCTCCCTGGCAGCCGTCGACGTGACCAAGGATCAGTTCGACCTGATCGCCAAGAACACCATGCACGACCGCTGGACCCATACCAATCCGCGGAAGGTGAGCGGCCCAGAAGACATCAAAGAAGTGCTGCAGCTTGCGCTCTAAGAGCCGCTTCTGACCTCTGGCAAGCAGGACGAAAAGAGGCACAGGGCCTTTGCGCGTCCGCAACTCCCCGCTAGGCTGATTCCAAAAGACAAGCTGCCGGGAATGGGAAACGCGCATGCCGCAGAAAACGACTGTTTCAGGGATCGACCTAGAAGTCGTGGAGGAAGGTAGCGGCCGGCCGTTGCTGTTCCTTCACAACGGAGAGGGCCTCCAGCCGGAGCGGGCGTGGCTTTCCGCGCTGGCCCAGCACTACCGGGTGATAGCCCCGAATCTGCCAGGCTGGGGCGGCTCCGCCCTCCCGGTCTGGGTGAGCGGTATCGAGGACTTGGCCTACCTCACGCTCGATCTGGCCGAGGCATTTGAGCTTCAAGACGCAGTCATCGTGGGCAATAGTTTCGGGGGCTGGGTTGCGGCAGAAATGCTGGTGCGGGACTGTTCGCGCTTCGGGGCCTGTGTACTGGCGGATCCGCTTGGCTGCAAATTCGGCGGTCGGGCCGAGCGGGATATCACCGACATGCACGCGCTCGACCATCAAAGCCTGATGGCGCGTCTTTGGGCCAATCCCGCCCGCGGCGAAATGGATTACACGGCCAAGCCGGAAAGCGAGCTTGCCGAAATCGTGCAGGGGCGGGAAGCGCTCGCCCTGTTCGGCTGGAAACCGTACATGCATAATCCACACCTGAAGCACTGGCTTCACCGAATCAAGACGCCCACCCTGGTGATCTGGGGCAAGCAGGACGGGATCATCGCCCGCGCCTATGCGGAGAAGTGGGTGGAGGCGCTGCCCGACGCGCGCCTCGCCACGATCCAGGACGCCGGGCACTACCCGCACTGGGAGCAGCCCGAAGCCTTCGCTGACCACGTCACCGGGTTCGCCAAGCCCTAAGCAATCATCGCGAAAGGAGCCCATCCGATGCGCGTCTTCTACTTTTCCGAAATGGCCTACGATCCCGCCTGGGACAAAGCGATGGAGCAGGGCTCCATGCGGGTCAATTTCCCGAGCAAGCATTTTGATCCCGCCACGGGTCACCGGATGCTGAACCGCTTCCTCGACGAGTTCGCGCTATGCGATGAGGTCGGCCTCGACATCATGGTGAACGAGCATCACTCGACCGCCACCTGCCTGACCGTTTCCGTGCCGATGGCGCTAGCCGTGATCGCGCGGGAGACCAAGAACAGCCGGCTGCTCTCGCTCGGCTCGCCCATCGCCAACCGGCCGGACCCGGTCAGGGTCGCCGAGGAGATGGCCTGGCTCGACGTTCTGTCCGGCGGAAGGCTGGAAATGGGGCTGGTCAAGGGGGCTCCCTACGAGATCGCGCCCGCCAACTCCCAGCCCGCGAGGCTGATGGACCGCTACTGGGAGGCGCACGACCTGATCCTCAAAGCCCTCTCCACCACAGACGGGCCGTTCAACTGGGAAGGCGAGTATTATCACTACCGGCAGGTCAACATCTGGCCAAGGCCGCTGCAACAGCCGACACCGCCGGTCTGGATGACCGGCCTGTCCGAAAGCACAGGCAAGGCGGCTGCGGAGCGTGGCCATGTCGTTGGCACGTTGCTCTCGGGCGCGGTTGCCAAGCCGATGTTCGATGCCTATCGCAAGCGCGCGGCAGAGCTCGGTTGGACGGCAGGGCCGGATCGGCTCGCATATGCCGCCGTCATCGGCGTCGGCAGCACGACCGAGGAAGGCAAGCGACGGGCAGATGAGATTTGCGGCTATGTCCGCACGTCGCCTGTGGTCTACGAACCTTTCACCAATCCGCCCGGCTACAACACCGTGGGCGCCAATGTTTTCGCCATGAAGCACCCGGACAAGCGCGCCTTTGTGAGGACACGGGACGGCGAGCCGGTCAACCATCTGACGGCCACGGTCGACGACTTCATGGCCGCCGACACGGTTTTCGCGGGCACGCCGGACGAAGTATTCGAGCAGATTAAGAGCTTTAACGAATGGTGCGGGGGTTTCGGTAACCTGCTGTTCTTCGGCCAGGGCGGCATCCTGAACCATCAGGACACATGCGAGAACATCCGGCTGTTCGCGAACGAGGTATTCCCGCGACTGCAGGAGCTGAACAAGGATGCTCCCGCCTCCACGCCGCCACGGGTAGTGGCGGCGGAATAGGCACTGAATGTAGCCCACCGCTGATCTGCTGGGCTCAAGGCTTGGAGCCTGTATCTAGAGCGAGGGTTCGACGAATGGAATGGGTTGCTGCAACACCGGAAACTCCGCAATCGAAGGGACTGGAGGTCAAGGAATTCTCGTTGGACGAAGGCAAGCGCCGGGTGACCGGCGTTCTTTGGAAGGGCGAGGTTTGCCGCCCGGGCGCGCCGCTCGTGCTCTTCGGGCACGGAGCGAGCGGCAACCGTCACCAGATGCCGATTCCATTGCTGGCCGAAGCAATGGTCCATGGGCACGGCTTCTTTGCGCTCGCCATCGACGGACCGGTGCATGGACGCCGCCAGGTCGGTGAGGGAGGTCGCAAGGCGTTCTGGCCGGAATGGGAACGCTCTGGCACGGTCGAGGACATGGTGGCGGACTGGCAAGTGGCGCTGGACGCCGTGCAAAGGTTGCCGGAAGTGGGTTCCGGTCCGGTAGGCTACTGGGGTCTTTCGATGGGCACGATCTACGGCGTGCCCTTGGTCGCGGCCGAGAAACGGGTGAAAGCAGCGGTGCTGGGCCTCATGGGCATTTCGGGTCCGGCACATTACCGGCCGACGGTGGAAGCCGCCGCCCGCTCCATCGACTGCCCCGTGATGTTCATCGCGCAGCTGGAGGATGAACTCTTCCCTCGCGAAGAGCAGTCGGCGCTATTCGATGCTCTAGGAACGAAGGATAAGCGCCTCCATGCCAATCCGGGCCTGCATGCGGCGGTTCCCATGGAGGAACTGCGCCATTCAAGGGAGTTCCTGAACCGCTATTTGGCGGGAACGCCGGAGCCCAGAAACTCGGCGTTCCGCGTATCGGAGTAGCAGGGAAAGGACGTTTTCAATTTCAATCGCCCCGGCTATATGCCTTCGCCAGGATTCGCACCCTATCGCGCATGTAGGGCCGCACCCGCGCGGTCCAGGGCGTCTCAACCGCCTTTTTCCAGGCATCGGTACGGGTAACCTCTGGATCCTCCAGGTGATAGATCGCGAGATATTTGTGAGTGGTGACGGCATCTGTCGGCGCAACATAACGGCGGGCGAGCATCGTTCCCGGCACGGCGGCCAAGGCGGGTAGGTGCTCTTCGTCGTACCATTTGTTGAAGTCGTCCTCGCCTTCCGGGGCGCAGTTCATCGCATTCAGCAGAAACCCACCAGCCCCGGCCGGGGCCGCCCTGGCTCCTGCTGTAGACATCGTTCCTTCGAAGCGGACCAGGCGCTTGCACATCGAGGTGACACGCTTTGACCAGGGTGAGAGATTGTCGTAGGCGACGGCCTTGTACGCCTCCGACCGCAGCACATCCAGATTGTCCAGGTCATAGATGGCCAGGGCTTCGGTCGGATGGTCCACGCCGATAAAGCGCTCGCATCGGCCAAAGCCGGGCACCCTCTGCCGCTCTGGAATGTGCTCCAGATCATACCAGTCATGGAATTCGTCCGCGTGTGCGGTGGTGAAGTCGAAGGCGACGGCGAGAATGCCGTTCGGCATGGGCGCGGCTCCTGCGAAACTGTTCTTGCTGGCGGAGAGAATGGCAGGTCAAGCGCCGCATGGCCAGCCAATGGCCTGGCAGCGGCGACCGTCCTTCAGAAAAATACCTCCGGCGGTTGGCCGAGCAGGATCTGTCCGACCGCTTCGAAATGAGCGCTCCGCGACTGGATCTGCTGCGAGACGGTGTGAATATCGCGCCAGTGCCGTTCAAACGGGCTGCCAGGGAAGATGGCGCTGACTCCGGCTTCCTTGTGCACCCAGTCCGCGGCGGAAAGCGCCGTGTGGATCGCATGGCTGCAGCAGAGCCTGACACCAGCCCGGTCGTCTACCCTGATCGGTTCCATCTCATCGGC
>CAYYSC010000012.1:0-17360 GCA_964474065.1 uncultured Rhodospirillales bacterium
CGAGAGCGACCTCCGCCAAGGCCTCCTGCATGGCGTCGGCCGCTGGCTGCAACAGTGGGCAATGGAAAGGGGCGCTCACGTCCAGCATCACCGCCTTGCGAACGCGGCGGGCCTTCGCCAACTCCACGGCCCGCCCAACCGCTGCTGTGGCGCCGCTCACCACGACTTGGCCAGGTGCATTGTCATTACCGATGGCGCAGACCCCCAGCTCGCTCGCTTCGGCAACGACTTCTTTCGCGGCGTCGACTTCAATGCCCAGCAAGGCCGCCATCGCGCCCTCGCCGACCGGAACCGCAGCCTGCATCGCCTGACCACGGCGGCGCAGGAGCCGGGCGGCGTCCGCGAGCGGAAGGGCGCCAGCGGCCGTCAGCGCCGTATATTCGCCAAGCGAATGCCCCGCGACGTATTGCCCTATCTCGACCAAGCGCCTGCCGCCCTCCTTTTCCAGCGTCCGCGTGAGCGCGATGCTGACCGCCATCAGGGCCGGTTGCGCGTTGGCCGTCAGGGTCAATTCCTCCTGCGGCCCATCAAGCATCAGCCGTAAGAGCCGCTGCTTCAGCGCCTCGTCAACTTCCTCGAATACTTCGCGTGCTGCGACGGATGCCTCGGCAAGACGCTTGCCCATCCCGACTGCCTGCGAGCCTTGACCGGGGAATACTACCGCCCGCAACTTAATCTTCCTTTCCAATGACCGGATTGTGTTGCCCCGAAAGGCCCACCTCGTTTGAAGTAGGCCTCAAAGAGGATATTGACGGCACCGCTGTCAAGTTTCAGCCGAACAGGCAAGGCGAAGGGTTGCGTCTGTGTTCGAAATGCGTATAAGAGCGCCTTCCGCTGGCGTCAGGATACTGAGCTGTTGGCCGCTTGGCTGATTCCTGCTCGAGCTGTGTCTTCGGTGTCGGCCGAAAGACGGTGAACCCACAGGCTGAGCTAAGGCAATCGCCGGGCCGTTGACAATAAGATCTTCGGAGCCAGGTCGTTGTTTAACCGCCGGGACTTGAGATGTCGTATTACGAGACTGTTTTTATCGTGCGCCAGGATATGTCGCCTTCTCAGGTAGAGGCGATGGCCGACAGTTACGCGGAAGTGCTGAGCCAGTACGAAGGCTCGGTCATCAAGCGTGAGATGTGGGGCCTGCGCAATCTGGCTTTCCGGATCAACAAGAACCGGAAGGGTCATTATGTGATGATGCACATTGATACTCCCCCAGCCGGGTTGAATGAAATCGAACGCCAGATGCGCTTGAGCGAAGACGTGCTTCGCTACATGTCGGTCCGGGTCGAGGAAGTGCCGGAAGGTCCGTCACCCATGCTGCAGCAGCGTGAGCGGGGTGAAAGAGCTCCCCGGGAAGGGCGCGGAGAGGGCCGCGGTCGCGACCGTGAGGACCGAGAAGAGCGGCCCCGGCGTGAGGAGCGGCCGCAAGAAGGTGAAAACGTGGCAGCTCCGTCTGCCGCCGAAGGAGTCTAGAAACCATGGCAACTAGCGCACGCCGCGCGTTTTTCCGCCGGCGCAAGTCCTGCCCGTTTTCCGGCCCGAACGCACCGCAGATCGACTACAAGGATCTGCGTCTGCTGCAGCGCTTCATCTCGGAGCGCGGCAAGATGGTTCCGAGCCGTATCACTGCTGTCTCGTCGAAAAAGCAGCGCGAACTGGCGACGGCGATCAAACGTGCCCGCTTCCTGGGGCTCTTACCCTACGTAATCAGATAGGGCCGATTCTCGGATCCTACCGTCCGGCCGTCCGGACGTCTTGCCCGGAAGCACTGCTGCAATGATCCGCCAACTTCCGATCATCGCCGCGTTCGGTCTTGGAAGTGCAGTGCTGTATTCGGCTGTACTGGGCGCCGGACTTTTGGGGATCATCCTAGCTTACTTGGCACAATTGCCATTGTTTCTGGCGGGATTGTCCCTCGGCAGCAAAGCGGCCGCAATAGCCGGAGCAATCGGCGTTATCGCGCTTGGCGCTCTTGGAGGCGTCTGGACCGGACTGGTCTACGGAGCGACAACCGTGATCCCGGTTGTGATCCTGGTGGCGCTCGCGCTTAAAAGCCGGACATGGTCAGACGGCAGAGTGTACTGGTATCCGGCCGGCCATTTGCTCCGAGCGCTGGCCGTTTTGTGTGCTGTGATGCTGGTGATGATTGCCTTGGCCTTAATGGTCGGCGCAGACGGATTCCGTACCGGCGTCGAAACCATGATTCAAGGCATGGCCGAGGCTCTGACCAGCGCGACGGGACAGGAATTGCCAGCCCAGTCTACGAGCGGGTTAGCGGACATCCTGCCGGGCATCACCTCTTGGTCATGGATGTTGATGGCAACGGTCAATGGCTTGTTGGCACAGTTGATGCTGCGCCGCATGGGTCGCAATCTGCGTCCCTCCCCGGCAATGGCCGAGATCGCCATTCCGCTGACTTGGTGCGCAGCCTTCGGTGCTGCGGCTCTTCTGGGAATGCTCCTGCCGGCCGATTTCGGCTATGTTCTTTTCAACGTCGCGATCATACTTGCCTATCCCGTGCTGTTCCAGGGCCTGAGCGTCGTGCACGCTGCATTCGCCCAATGGAACACACCAACGGCAGGGTATGTGGTTTTCTATGGAGTCCTTGCGCTGCTGAGCTGGCTGGCACTGGGACTGATAGCCGTGGGGCTGGCTGAACCAATCATTAAGCTGCGCGAACGTCTCGCACGCCCGAAGAAATCCTGATGGAGGTTTTTGTCAAATGATCGAAGTAGTTTTGCTGGAGCGAATTGAAAAGCTCGGCCAGATGGGAGATGTAGTCAAGGTAAAGCCCGGCTTCGCTCGGAACTATCTGCTGCCGCAAGGGAAGGCGCTGCGGGCGACCAAGGAGAATCTGTCTGTATTCGAATCGCGACGGGCTCAACTGGAAGCGGAGAACCTGCGACGCAAGGAAGAAGCCGACGATATCGCGCGCCGGATGGACGGCCTGACCGTCGCCTTGATCCGCCAAGCTGGCGGCACCAACCAGCTTTACGGCTCCGTCACCGGACGCGACATCGCGGAAGCCGTGCGGGAGGCGGGCTTCAATATTCATGCGAGGCAGGTGTTGCTAGAGCGTCCGATCAAGGAACTCGGCATGCACGAGACTCGCGTCGCCCTACATCCCGAGGTTTTCGTAACCGTGAAGGTTAACGTTGCGCGCACGCCGGAGGAGGCGGAAATTCAAGCAGCAGGCGGCACGGTAGAAGAGGAAGAAACCGGCTTCACGTTTGATCCCGATATCGATTTCGACCAATTGGGCACCCTGCCCGATGACGATCGCCGCCGCGATCGCGAACGACAGCCGGCGGGAGATCCCGGCGAAGCCGAGCAGCCCGACGTCTAGCCGGGCGCTGCTTGCACAAGCTGAGCACCAATCAGATCGCGACCGCCTCACCAGCGCGCCAGTAGTGGGAACATCCCATACGGCGCGCCTCGGCGGCGGGGTCTGTTACCGGTTCCAAACCGGCTACTACCATCCATCCTTCAGCCTGCCGGGCCCGCCGTTCTGCCGGGGTGGCGTCCGTGGGCAAATACAGGCACGCGGCGGGCTCCGACTCGCCGAGCGCCCGCATCAGCATGTCCATGTAAATCGTCACGCCTGTTGCCGTTTCACCGGCACTGCCGCTGAGGGAGGCGACATAGCGGCCGCCGCGCCCCAGTTCTCCGTGCAGCCCGCGAGCGAAGAGCGAAAAGCTGATACCGTTGTGATATTCGAAACCGCGATGCTCTATCGGGTCCAGCGTCACGACAATGTCGGGTAGGCTTTGCGCTAGCCGCGGCAATAATAATTTCGCCGGCTCGCATGCCACCTGTGCCGCCGCAGGAAGATCGAGCGACCCCAATCGCTCCAACGTTTGCGCCGCAGGGCCCGCCGCCAGAATCAGTTCGTTAAGGAGCCTTGCCTGAGCGGGTGCCAGCCGCTCGACCGAGGCGAGGTCCTTGCGGTTCAATGCTTCTCTCAATTCGGCGGCTGCCGGCTGACCACTCGTCAATCCGGGAATGATGGCCGGGGCAAGGCTAGGCAGGCTCAGGTCAACCGTCAGCCCCTCGACACCAAGCGATCGCAAGGCTTCCACCGGCACGGTGATCACCTCCGCGTCCGCCGCAACGCTCTCGCTGCCGATCAACTCTATACCAGCCTGCCGGAATTGACGGTCGGGGCGAAGCTGGTCGCCCGTAACCCGCAGTACCGTTCCATTGTACGACAGGCGCACCGGCCGCGGCCATTGGCTGAGACGTGTCGCGGCAATCCGTGCGATCTGCGGAGTGATATCGGCTCGGACTGCCAGCGTCCGCTGCGATGCCGGATCCACCAATCGAAACGTCCGGTGCGCCATCGCTGCGCCCGGGCCAGTCAGAAGTGAAGCCTCAAACTCAACCATTGGCGGGGAAACCTGGCGATAGCCATTCTGACGGAACGCAGCCAGCAGCCATCCCGTCACCATGGCCTCGTGCTCGGCCTCCGGCGGAAGGGTATCGCGCAAGCCGCTGGGGAGCAGCGCGGCGCTATCGATCATGGAACACTCGTCTGGTCATCCGACAAAGAAGAACCCGTTCTAGCGCGTTCCACTAGTCAGGCAAGCGCAGCCAGCGAAGGGCCGGTCCATCGTCTGCAAAAACAATGGCACGGCCGCCCTTCGGCAATGACAGTTCGACTAAATCGGTCTGAATATGGCCGCTTCGTCCGCTGGCGCCGATGGCCTGGAATTTGCCGCCCGGAAGGCGCAAGGCCACGAGCTCCCGGCGGCTTTTCCCAGGGATCAGAATATCCGCAGCCCCATCGCCATCGATATCTCCGATCCAGCTAAGCCCCATTTCTCGGGAACCGATGGAATGATTAGAGACACCAGGCACAAGCGCGACGGGGTCCAACGCCAAGCCATCGCGCCGGTAGACGGTCAATATCCCACCGATATGGGGGGTCTTCACCAAAGCCACTTCAAGGGATCCCGCCCCCGTGAAATCGCCCATGCCAACCGGATTGAGCCAACGGTGGCCTTGGCCAATCGGTTCGGTCGCCATGCGTAGGCGCAATGCCCCTTCCCGTACCGTGTAGGCTTCAAAGCGCGCGCCTTCGATTGGGCCCGAGCGAACGACCCAGACTTCCGCCTCGCCATCCCCATCGAGGTCCCAGAGCCGTGGCGTTAGATCCTCAAAGACGGTATCGTGCGGCGCGTCATAGACGAGGGTCTCACCATCCGCCGTCTCAACGCGAAGTTCGGCCGCCTCGATTCCGTCCCCCAGGATCGCATGGTCGTACCGGCTGGTTGGCGCCGCCAGCCAAGCGCGGCGGATCGTGCCTTCGCCGCGGACGACATCGCCATCCGGAAGCATGTCCGGCGCACTTTCCCGCTCCGGTGCCGCCGCCGGCTCCAAAGCAGCGCCACCCTCGTCCCAGATGACCCGCCGATAGCTGCCATCGGACAGGCGCAGCAGAGCGCCGTCTCCCGCCTTCTCCATCGCTACCGCCGCCTCAGGCAATGCCAGACGACCGAGGGGCCAGCGCTCATCCGCCGCCGCTGCATGACCTGCGACGAACACTAATAGCGCCAGCATGACCTGCCGCAGCATCAGAACTGCATGACCTTTGCCTGGATCACGCCCTCGAGTTTGGCGATTTCCCCAGCGACGCTGTGCGGGCAAGCTTCATCCATCTCCACCAGGGCAAGGGCGTGCCCATTGCCAGGCGACCGGCCCAAATGGAAGTTGCTGATGTTGACCCCGGCATTGCCGAGGATCGTTCCGAGCTTCCCGATGAAGCCGGGCTTGTCCTCGTTGCGCACGAAAAGCATGTGTGGGCCCAGCTCGGCATCGAACACGATATCCTGAACCTGCACCACACGCGGCCGGGTGCCAAAGAGTGCGCCCGCCACCGTGCGCGTCTGTTTTTCCGTTTCTACCGTGACGCGGATCATGGACTGAAAGTCAACCGACTGGTCGTTTCGCTGCTCTGTCACGTCGATGTCGCGCTCGCGCGCGATCACCGGAGCATTCACCATATTGACGGAGTCCAACAGCGGCCGCAGCAGCCCCATCAGAATCAAAGCGGTCAACGGCCGGGTATTGAGCCCCGCAACGTGCCCCCGGTATTCGATGGTAAGCTTCTTCAGACCGCTTTCGGTCAACTGGCCCGCAAAGCTCCCCAGTTGCTCTGCCAAGCCCATAAACGGCTGCAAGCGCGGGGCTTCCTCGGCCGTAATAGACGGCATATTGAGGGCGTTGGAGACGGCCCCAGTCAGCAGATAATCGCTGATCTGCTCTGCAATCTGCAGGGCGACATTTTCCTGCGCCTCCTCCGTTGCGGCACCCAGATGTGGGGTGGTCACGACGTTATCCAGACCGAACAGCACGTTTTCCCGCGCCGGTTCCTCTACGAACACATCGAAAGCCGCACCGGCCACATGGCCGGAATCGAGCGCGGCACGCAGATCTTCCTCGACGACCAATCCGCCCCGGGCACAGTTGACGATACGGACGCCCGGCTTGCACTTGGCCAGCGTTTGCGCATTCAAGAGGCCTGTGGTCTGCTCCGTCATCGGCGTGTGCAAGGTGATGAAGTCGGCGCGCTTCAGCAGTTCCTCAAACTCCACCTTCTCCACACCCAGATCCCGGGCGCGCTCGTGCGACAAGAATGGGTCGAACGCAACCACCTTCATCTTCAAGGCAAGGGCGCGCTCGGCCACAATGCTGCCGATATTGCCGCATCCCACTAGGCCCAGCGTCTTGGCGAATAGCTCAACGCCCATGAAACGGGATTTCTCCCATCTGCCCGCCTGGGTCGAGCGGTCGGCGGCCGGAATCTGGCGAGCGAGCGCGAACATCATCGCGATGGCATGTTCCGCCGTAGTGATGGTGTTGCCGTAAGGCGTGTTCATCACAACGACCCCGCGAGCGGTTGCCTCCGGCACGTCGATGTTATCGACGCCAATGCCGGCGCGTCCGATTACCTTGAGGTTGGGCGCGGCCTCCAAGACATGTGCCGTAACTTTTGTCGCCGAACGGACAGCCAAGCCATCGTATTCCCCGATGACCGAGAGCAGTTCTTCCGGTTTTAGGCCGACTTTAACGTCTGCCTGGATTCCACGTTCAGCAAATATATCAGCGGCGCGCTCACTCAGCGCGTCCGCAATCAGCACTTTAGGCATGGGAATTATCCCTTCAGCAATTCTTCTTTAACAGTGGCAAAGGCCCAGTCGAGCCAGGGGAGCAGCGCGGCCACGTCATCGGGCTCAACGGTAGCGCCGCACCAAATGCGCAGGCCCGGTGGGGCCGCGCGATAACCGTTGATATCGTAGGCGACACCTTCGGCTTCCAGCAGTTTCGCCATCCGGCCAGGCGCTTCCGCCACCTGGTCGCCCAGTTCGTTATCCTCCAGCGTCAGGCACACGGAGGTGCAGGAACGGGTTTCCGGGCGTTTCGCCAAAAAGTTCGCCCAGGGCGTCCTCTCCACCCATTCTGCAATATGGCCCAGCGACTTCTCGGAGCGTGCGATTGTCGCCTCAGCGCCGCCGATCCGCTCCATCCATGCGAGCGCATCCAGTGCGTCTTCCACGCAAAGCATCGACGGCGTGTTCATCGTCTCACCGCGGAAGATGCCTTCGGTAAGCTTACCGCCCTTGGCTAGGCGGAAGACCTTGGGAAGCGGCCATGGGGGGGTATAGGACTCGATCCGCTCGACGGCGCGGGGACTCAAAACAAGGATGCCGTGCGCTGCCTCGCCGCCCATGGCTTTCTGCCAGGACCAGGTGACTACATCAAGCTTATGCCACGGCAATGACATCGAGAACGCGGCAGACGTCGCATCGCAGATGGTCAGCCCCTCGCGGCCGTCGCTGATCCAGTCTCCATTCGGCACACGGACGCCAGAAGTGGTGCCGTTCCAGACGAAAACCGTGTCGTTCGCTGGGTTAACTGCCGAGAGGTCCGGTAACTCGCCGTACGGCGCTTCCAGAAGCCGGAGATCGTTCAACTGGAGTTGCTCACGTGCGTCCACGAGCCAATCCTTGGAGAAGCTCTCCCAGACCAGCACGTCGGTTCCCCGCGCACCGAGCAGGTGCCAAAGCGCGATTTCAACGGCGCCGGTGTCAGAGGCCGGAACAATACCGATGCGGTAGTCATCCGGGATTTGGAGAAGCGCCCGCGTCCGGTCTATTACCGCGGCCAGCTTGGCCTTGCCGGGAGCGGAGCGGTGAGAGCGCCCAACGAGCGCATCCTGAAGAGCATTGGGCGACCACCCCGGCCGCTTGGCGCACGGGCCGGAAGAAAAATCGGGGCAGGCGGGTCTGATGTTTGGTTGTTGTGGCACGGGTAAAACCCTTCCATCAATCGAAGCCTTTCCGCATAGCGGAACAGGCTCGATCCTAGATAGCCGCACGCCAAACCTCAACATGCTGCGCTGCGGCAGACCCGCGCTGCCAAATAAAGAAAGCTTTATATACTATTTGGTCGCTGTCACCATGATCTCAACCAGGATTTCCGGACGGGCAAGGCCGGACTGAACGCAGGCGCGGACTGGCGGGTTATCCGGATCGACCCAAGCGTTCCACACCTCGTTCATGTGGCTAAAATTGGCCATGTCGGTGATCCAGAGCTGGGCGTGCAGCAGCTTTGACTTGCTGGTGCCGGCCTTCGAGAGATACTCGTCGATCTTGTCCAGAATGTTCTGGGTCTGGCCCTTGATATCCAGGCCGGTGTCGCTGGATGTCAGGCCGCAAACGTAGACCATGTCTCCGTTAACGACGCAACGGCTCATCCGCGGGCCGGGACCGGTGGTGATATCGATACGTTCGATTGCCATGAGATTCTCCATGTAGGACCAAGAGAAGGAGGGTTGAAGGTACGGCGCAGAGCCTAAGCTGCCCAACTGCCGCTGGAAAGGGGCAGCAGGCGCCGCTGGCACGCAGAATGGGAAGAGCGGCGTTAGTAACGGAAAGCAATTACGGAGATAGGGACGCGAACGTCTATCCCGCCGCCTGCGTGCGGTGGTGAAGCTGGTTCATGAATTCGCCGGCGTTGTCTTCTACCAGCAGAGGCACCAGACGCGGCAACTCGTCCAGGAGCGGACCTATCCAGGCCTCATCCGCCTTGGCGAAAGGCTTCAACACGTAACCGGTCACGGCGTCAGGCCGCCCAGGATGACCGATACCGACACGCACCCGCCAGAACTCACTCCCCGCGTGCGCCTTGATACTGCGCAGACCGTTATGCCCGGCAACGCCGCCGCCTTTTTTTACGCGGATCTTGCCCGGAACAAGATCCAGTTCATCGTGAAAGACGATGGCATTTTCGATCGGCAAGGAGAAATATTGGAGCGCCTGACCTACCGACCGTCCCGACTCGTTCATGAATGTCTGGGGCTTGAGCAGCAGAACCTTTCGCCCGTTCAAACGGAACTCGCTGAAAAGGCCCTGGAAACGCCTCTTGAAGGCCGACGCGCCAAAGTGATCGGCGATCGCGTCAACGACACGGAAGCCGATATTGTGCCGTGTGGCCTCGTATTTGGCTCCGGGGTTGCCCAGCCCGACCAGAAGCCGGGTATCCGCGCTCATCGGCTTCCCGAACAGTCTGGCGAACAACCTATTCGCGAACAAAATCGAGATGCAGCGGCTTCTCGGAGACCGGATGACGCTGCACGTCCTGCAGCCGCACCCGCTCGACTGATCCGTTGACCGTAACCGTCATGGCCAACGTCATTAGACCGGGCGTCTGAAGGACACGGTTGAGTTGCAGTTCGTCGACGGAGATGCTCACGGTGTCCCCCGTTCCGCCATAAATGACCGCCGGAACACGGCCCTCACGGCGCAAGGCGCGGGTGACGCCGGTGCCGGATTCAGTACGGACAGCCGCGTCCAGATTCTGGAAAGCCGCCATGGCTCTGCTCCTATTCACCAATCCAGGATTCATGCGCAGTCGACGCGGCCTACCCCAGGGCGGCGGCGCCAGCGAAGCGCGTCTTTTACCGGGGAAGCGGCCCAAAAGGCAAGTGCTTATGGCATATTCTAAGCCGTCATCGTCTCCGACTTGTCCCGCACAAATGCAGTTCGAATGCGGCGCGGACGTGCGGGGGCACTGGCTCCGCCTGCTGAGTGCGGTAATCAAAGCAGACATAGGTTGCGGTGCCGCGGGCGCAGATACGCCCAGTCTGGTGCACTTCCTCGTATAGTCGCCAGGATTTGGTGCCGATATGGTCCACCCAAGTCCGGACTTCAGCTTCGTGCGCGAAGTAAAGTTGGGCAGTATAATCGATGTTGGTGTTAACCAGGGCCACTTTCCAATCGTCGAATCCCAGATCCGGTGTCAGGATCCGAAAGATCTCCCGCCGTCCGGCCTCCAGCCAGATCGGCACGAAACAGTTATTGATGTGGCCCGCGCCATCCGTTTCCGAAACGCGTGGCACGATGGGCGTGCGGAACATAGGTCGGTCCTCAAAGACAATTTGACGGGTTAGTGCTTAGGGAACAACATCCAGATCGAGCCTGCGGTACGCACCGCCAAAAAACAGCATCGGCCGCCGATCCAGACCTTCGTTCCAGAGATTGAGCACGCGGCCCACAAAAATGTCGTGATCCCCGCCCGGATGCGTCGCCTCGTGCGCGCACTCAATGTAAGCGACGCATCCCTTGAACAGGGGTGCCGGGCTATGCTGGCCTTCTCGCAAGGAAAGTGCGTCCCAGGGCCGCTCTTCCTTGGAAGCGAAAATGCCGGAAAGGTCGGTCTGATCCTCTGCCAGAATATTCACCGAGAAATGCTTGCAGGTCAGAAACTGCGGATAGCAGTTCGCGGACTTTTCAAGACTGAACAAAACGAGCGGCGGATCAAGCGAAAGGGATGTGAAAGAACCGACTGTAGCGCCAGCGCGAACACCGTTGTCATCACAGGTTGTAATAATGGTCACGCCCGTCGGCATCCGGCCAAGCGTGTCTCGGAAGGCTCGTTTGTCGATAACCGGCAGTTCCGGAGCGTGTTTCTCAGCCATAAACAGGGGTCCTTGCATAACGCTGACAGGTCGGAAAAATGGAAACCCTCTTTTCATGGGAGCCTAGCGAATTGACCGCGCATGTCGAGAGCGCCGGGATAAAGCAGCGTCCGAAACCGCCAGTTTTGTGGCTTTGCATGGCGCATCCGTGCGCGCGCCTTGCCGGAAGCAGCACCTATTCCGCTGGCTTGCTTCGGGCAACGGCAGCAGCCGGGCAGCCTATTACGCTACTGACCTATGGCGAGGGTCCGGCAATACAGGGAGTGCAGACTATAAGCGTCCCGCCACCGCGACGCCCCCGTGTTCTCGGCATCGGCAGCACCTTACCGGCAAGCGCCTGGGCACTTGCCTCGCCCGAGGCGCGCCACGAGTTGGCCCGGCTGCTTGGCGCACAGGAATGGCGAGCAGCGGTGGTCGATCATGCCGCCATGGCCTGGACCGTGCCCGCCATCCGGGCCACGCGCATACCGCTCGTCTACGTTTCCCACAATCACGAAGCAAGCGTCCGCCCTGCCGTTGCCCGGGCGGAAACCGCCTTCGCCCGCCGTCCCCTGATGTTGTGGGATGCCAAGAAATTTGCCTGGCTGGAAAAAAACGCCGTCGGCGAAGCAGCGCTCGTTACCGCCATTACCGAGGCCGACGCAGCCCAATATCGGAGGGAAGGATCGAGCGCGCCCATCCTGACGCTAACGCCGGGCTACACGGCTCTTGAGCAGCCGCCCCGATCAATCACCGAAGAAACCCCTCGCCGGGTGGTTCTCGTCGGCCGGTACGACTGGGTTGCCAAACAGGCCAATCTGCAAAGATGGGCGGCAGAGGGAGTGCCGATCCTGGGAATGCGGGGCGTGGAAACCGTCATCGCCGGGCATGTTCCCGAAGCCTTGCAGGCGCGCCTGCGCCAGCCGGGTCTCCGATTTCTCGGAGAAGTGCAGAATTTGAGCCCGATTCTTGCCGACGCGCGCGTTGGCTTGGTAGCGGAGGAACTGGGAGGTGGCTTCAAGATGAAAACTCTGGACTACATTCATCACGGCCTGCCCGTCGCAGCGCTTGCCGGGAACCTGGCTGGAATTCCGTCCAATGTGCAGGACTTCGCCATTCAGGAGGACACCCGCGCCAGCTTGGCGCAGGCCATTCTTAGCGAAATTGACGATATTCCGCGCCTGAACACGCGTCACCGGGGAGCCCTCCAAGCCGCGCGCCAGGAGTTCGACTGGGACACCCGTGGCGTTCGGCTCGCCGCCGCCGTGGCGCCGTTGCGCTTGCGCTCGCCCGGGGACACTCCCTAGATCTTGCTACATGCACCAGTCTAATACCAATCGCCTCCGCCAGTTTTTTGCCACGGTTGCCGTTCCCTGCCCGTATCTGCCTATGCGGTCGGAACAGAAACTGGTGATCGAACTGCGCGGGCCCAACCAGGCCGAACTGCACACCGAACTATCCCGAGCCGGCTTCCGCCGCTCCCATCATCTCGCCTACCGCCCGGCCTGCCGGGGATGTCAGGCATGCGTGCCGGTGCGGATAAACGCAGCAGACTTTATGCCGACCCGCTCGCTTCGCCGCACCTGGCGAGCGTTTGAGCACCTCGAGGCCGAGTTTCACCGGCCGACCGCAACGCCAGAACATTTCGAATTGTTCAGGCGTTACGTCTTGGCACGGCACGGCGACAGTGAAATGGCTCTCATGGAGCACAGCGACTTTGCCTCCATGCTGCAAGACAGCCCGGTCGACACGGCGGTCATGTCATTGCGCGACAAGGACGGCACACTTATCGGCGCCTGTCTTTGCGACCGGTTGGGGGACGGGATTTCTGCAGTTTACAGTTATTTCGAACCGGGGGCGAAGGGAAGTGTCGGCAGCCATATTATCATGCGCCTCGTGGAAGCTGTGCGGGCCGAGGCAAAGCCTTACGTCTATCTGGGATATTGGATCGACGGTTCACAGACCATGGCGTACAAACGGCGCTTTCCGGGGATCGAAGCGCTCATCGGGGGACAGTGGCAGGCTCTCCCACCAGCCCCGCCGGGCGCGTGATGCCCGCTGCTGAACGGAGAGATGCCGATGGCCTATTGGCTGTTCAAATCGGAACCTAACACTTGGTCCTGGGACGATCAGGTGCGCAAGCTGCCGGAAAGCGAAGGCTGGGACGGCGTGCGCAACCACCAGGCGGCAAACAATATGCGCGCGATGAAGGTGGGCGACCGTGGCTTCTTTTACCACTCGGTTAACGAGCGTGCGATCGTCGGCATCGTCGAAGTCACCAAGGAATTTCATACGGACCCGACTGACAAGAGCGGAAGATTCGGGATGGTCGAGGTGAAAGCCGTCAAGCCTGTGGGACGGCCCGTCACGCTGGCGGAAATCAAGGCAGACGGACGGTTCGACGATCTGGCATTGGTCAAACAATCCCGCCTTTCGGTCGTGCCTGTATCTGAAGAACATTGGAAGGCACTATGCGAACTGGCGGACGTTGAGGCCTAGATGGCA
Source organism: uncultured Rhodospirillales bacterium (assembly GCA_964474065.1). Lineage (GTDB taxonomy): Bacteria > Pseudomonadota > Alphaproteobacteria > Bin95 > Bin95 > JACKII01. Next base: position 13,457 of record CAYYSC010000012.1, read on the forward strand.
GAGACTGCGGTGCTCCGATCGCAGTACGTGGCGAGCCTGGAGGTTCAGGCCTGATGAACAAAGCCTCCGCCCGCCCGTCCGTGGTTTTCGCAATTCCGGGCGATTTGGACGCCCGCACCGGCGGCTATCTTTATGACAAGCGAATTGCAGAAGGATTGAGGGGGTGCGGTTGGGATGTGGCGACCCTGAACCTCGGCGGCAGTTTTCCGAACCCCACCGACGTCGACATGCAGGAAGCGCTTTCCGCCCTGGCGGCGGTTCCGGGCGATCATGTCCTGCTGATCGATGGCCTCGCCTATGGTGCGCTGGAGACACAAGGGCTTCATGCCTTTCAAGCGCCGATCTGTGCTCTCGTGCATCACCCGCTGGCATTGGAAAGCGGGGTGCCGACTGTCCGTGCCACGTATCTGAAGGCCTTGGAAACTGCAAATCTCGCCCTGGCCCATCAAGTAGTGGTAACCAGTCCGCATACGGCGGAAATATTGGTTCGGGATTTTGCCGTTCCCCAGGCCATAATCACCGCCGCCCGGCCAGGAACGGATCGGCCAAGCCAGCCACGCCGGTCATTGGACACGCACCGCATCCTTGCCGTCGGCAGCCTTACAGAACGGAAAGGTCACGACGTGCTGCTTGCGGCGCTCAGCCGGTTGACCGACCTGTCTTGGACAGCAGCGATTGTGGGCGGCCCGCATGATCCTTCGGTGGCAGAGGCGCTTGCTGCACAACGGACGGCGTTGGGGCTTCAAAATCGGTTAGAGTTCAAAGGAGAACTGGGCACCGCAGCCCTGCACGCCGAATATGCCAGTGCCAGCCTATTCGCCCTGGCCACCCGTTACGAAGGCTATGGCATGGTCTTTGCCGAGGCGACGGCGCATGGCTTGCCTATCATCAGTTGTGATGCCGGAGCGGTACGCCATACAGTCCCCGTGGATGCTTCCATCCTGGTGACGCCTGACGACCCGGCAGCATTTGCGGCGGCCGTCCGCTCGGTTCTAACGGACCCGGCGTTGCTGGCTCGTTTGGGAGCCTCAGCCCAACGGGCGGCAACTGACCTACCCACCTGGGATGCTGCCGTCCAGCGCGTGGCCCATGCATTGGCAAGAACGGCCGCATGAGCGGCTTCTCCACCGACTGGCTTGCGCTCCGCAAACCCGCCGACGAAGCCGCGCGGGCGAGAACGGTGCTAGAAGCCTGCCGAACCTATTTCGCGAACAGGTCAGCCCTGACCGTATGCGACGTCGGCGCCGGAACGGGCGCAGCCATTGCTGCGTTCGGCCCGTATATACCCCCGAAACAGCACTGGATCCTCGTCGACAGCGATCCAGCCAGCCTTGAAGAAGCCAGGCGGAACCAGCAGGTATCCGGGGCTTCGCTGGAAACACGCATCGCAGACTTGGCCGATAATCCTGCGCCGTGGCCCCACAACTGCGGCCTGGTCACGGCTACCGCACTCTTCGATCTGGCCAACTCGGCCTGGATCGCCCGCGTCTGCGACCGGCTTGCAGCGGACAGGCTGCCTTTGCTCGCCACGCTGACCTATGACGGCCATCAGGAGTTCGTTCCATTCCATGCATCAGATGCAGAGATGCTCGAAGCCTTTAACCGGCACCAACGTCTGGACAAGGGGCTGGGCGGTCCGGCAGCAGGACCGGAAGGCGCAAGCCTTTTGGCAGCGGCTCTGCGGAAGCGGGGTTACAGACTGATACTGGGGAACAGCCCCTGGCGACTCTCGGCATCTACCGATTCATTGCTGATCGCCGCAACGCTGCGCGCTTGGACTTCGGCGGTGACGGAAGCCGGGTTCGTCGATCCCGCTTTGGCCAACGATTGGCTGGCCGCCCGTCTCTTCAACACTCAAGCCTTTATCGTCGGCCATACGGACCTGTTCGCCGCTCCTCCTGTCCGCTAACGCAAACGGCAGGCGAACAGAACGTCACCCCCCTCGAACACATGCACGTCGGTCAGCGGGCGCAGGGCCGCGTCAACCGTGTCAGTACCAGGGAAAGACAGGCCCGCAAGCCCAGCCCCAAGGATCACTGGAGCGGCCAGCACGTGCAGGCAATCAACGGCTCCCGCCGCCAAGAATTGGCTCACAGTCTTTCCGCCTCCTTCGATGAGGACCCGGCTCATGCCTTGCGCGCGAAGGCTGTCCACAATGCCTTGCGGCGAAAGCTTTCCATCCGGGACTTCCAGCCGCTCGACTCCGGCGTCTAAAGCAGCAATGCCGCCGAACACCATTCGCCGTGCGCCATCTTCCGCGCGCCAGACTTGCGCATCGACACCGACCGTACCGCGCGGATCGATCACAACCCGGGCAGGGTTGTTGCCGACGCAATGTCGCACGGTCAGACGAGGGTCGTCGACGCGCGCCGTGCCGGCTCCGACCACCACAGCATCAACCAGAGCCCGCAAGCGGTGAAGATGAATCATGGCTTCCGGCCCATTGATACCACGCGAACTGCCGGTGGGCGTTGCGATGCGGCCATCCAGTGACTGGCCAAGCTGCGCGATTACCAAGGGCGCACCGAGTCGCTTTGCCCTCACCAACGGATCTAACGCCCGTTCCAACGGTGTCGTGCTGCGGGTCAAAGCTTGTTTGCCGCCAGCACGGTCCAGCAGGTTCGTCCATGCACCGTCATTCACGGGTTAGTAGCCCTTGCCGGTCGGATAGGGATGAGATTTGACATACATAGAAAGACGATGTGGTTCAGCGTTCGGGTTGATTCCACCGGCAATTTTACCGCAGCCGACAACGGGGATCAGTCGACCCTCGTATCGCGTCAGCCGTGAGGCAGTGCACGTCAATTCAGCGAAGTCGGCAGCGCCAAGCCAATCACATTCCGTTGTATCATGATCTGGCGCTGTCTAATCCGGCGCGTATATGCCCGCGTAATCTCCCTATTCCGACTGGTAAGAGATTTTTCATGGCTTCCCGCTCAACCCTTCGGACCGGCCGTGCCGCGGTACCCTTTGCCGCCAGATGGCTAACAGGGCTAGGGGTGATACCATTCTTGGCGCTCGCGCCCCTCGCTGCGTTTACGGATCCTTATGTCGAAGACCACGCGACCGTCGCCCTCTGGGTCTATGGCGCAGTGATCCTGTCTTTCATTGGCGGAATCCGCTGGGGCCTCGCCATTGCGCCTGGCCGGTCCGCATCAGCACCGGCGTTGTGGCAAGAACTGACCGTAAGCGTGGCGCCCTCTCTCCTCGCCTGGCTGGCGCTGTTGATGCCTGCAGGGATGCCACCGCTTGCACTGAGTGTCGGATTCGCGGTGATGCTCCTGGCCGACTGGCGTGCAGCGCGCCGCGGACTGGCTCCTGCCTGGTACCCTCGGCTCCGATGGCCGCCGACCCTCGCGGCAATCGCTTCGCTGCTCCTTGCCGCCTTTCTCTGACTTCGAGTGCAGAACCGGGAATGCCCTATGATGAATAAAGCCAACCTTCCCTCTAAAATCTGCGCGGCCTGCAACCGCCCGTTCACGTGGCGACGGAAATGGGCACTTTGCTGGGCGGAGGTAAAATACTGCTCCGAACGCTGCCGACGTGTCCGCCCCGCAGCGCCGGACTTTACGATAGCTAACCGACCTGTTCGGCAAAGCTCTTGAGCCTGGCGATGCTGTCTGCCATTTGGTGCTGAACAACGTCGGTTAGTTCCAGGATGCCTCGGGTGCCCGGCCGCGGACTTAATACGGTCGCCACAGCGGAAAAATCGATGCTCCCCCATCCCAGCGGCGCATGCATGTCGCCGACCCCATAGAAAATCCGGTCGATGTTCGATCCGGCGAATGGGGGCGCGGGTTCCCCAGTGCAATCGCTGATATGGATGTGGCCGGTAACCGGCCCCATCGCCTCAACGCCGGCGAGGAAATCGCTGCCCATAATCTCTGCCCCCTGCCGGGCAGGG
>CAYYSC010000013.1:0-17279 GCA_964474065.1 uncultured Rhodospirillales bacterium
CTGGAACAAATTGCCAATGCGCGGCCGGAGCGGGCGCCAGTCCGAAATGTTCTCTTCGTCCAGCACGTCCAGTCGCCCGCTCCCAATCGGCATTAAGCCGGCCGCACACTTCAGCAGCACGGATTTGCCGCTCGCCGACGCGCCGATCAGTGCCGTCATGGTCCCCTCTGGCACCGTTAATGAAACATCGCGGAGAACCCGTTTCTCCCCGAAGCTCTTGGCGACCTTGTGGAGTGAAAGCGCCGGAACAGACCTCTCGGTCAAGAGGCAGCGGCCTTCGGCTCGTAACCCCACATCTCTCGGGCGAACTTCGGATAGGCATCCGCGATCTTTGGCGCAATCATGGTCCGCATCACCGACAGGTCTTCGGTCGAAGGAGGTTCGGTCGTGGGCACGGTTCCGGGCCGGTCGAAATCGAAGCCCGTATTGTCCAGCACCTCTTCCAGCGTGTGGCCCGCGTGGATACTTTCGAGGGTAAAGCGACCGCGGTTCCGGCCGAACGAGAACAGGCACAGCGGTGTGATCAATGCGACCGGTCCGCCGGGGCGGTAGACATTCTGCGGGCTGGTGCCTGGCGTGGAAACGAAGTCCACCTTATCCACAAATACCCGCCGCGTGTGCTCCTCCCGAAACAGGATCACCCGCGGCACCACGTAGAACAAATAGGCGGAGCCGAAAGAGCCGGGGAAGCGCACGTCAACTTGCGGATAGTCGCCAATACCCACGAGATTCGAGTTGCCGTGGCCGTCAATCTGGCCGCCAGACAGGAAGAACACGTCCAGACGACCCTGGCCCGCCATGTCGAACAATTCCCGCCCACCATCGGTGAAGGGGTAATATTTCTTGGAACCGAGCACGGTTACCTGCATGCGCGGCCCGCCGGATTTTTCGGCCCAATGCTGAGCAAGGAACAAGCCAGAGCCCGGTACCGGCGACTGTGCTCCGGCGGCAGCATGGCGTGCGCCCTTGGCAAGCCGGGCAATGCTGGTGATCAGCAGCTCGCGAGGGTGATAACCCAGATCTTCGCTCATGATGACAAATTACTCCGCCGCGGCTCGCCGACGGCCATAGACGTACTCATTCAGATAGCTTTGGAAGCCTTCGTCTGTCCGGGAGGCTTTGGCATAAAGCTGCATCTGCGCCTCGTCGACCGGTTGATCCTCATACCAGAACCCGCACGGCCAGGCACCCTGGGGTGCGAGCGCCACGGCTTCCAGATAGAGCGCCGGAATGGTGCCGGCAGCATAGGTGTCGTGTTCCAGCAGATCGCCGTCATACAAAGCCTCCACCGTGACCAGCGATGCCGCGGCGGCGTGCGCCTGGGTTTTCAATTCACCGCGGCGACCCACCCAGACATTGCCGTTGGCGTCGGCCAGGGCGGCGTGGAAGCAGGCAAAATCGGCCTGCACGGCTGGCACGAGGACAATCGGGTCGTTATCGCCGAACGGGTTGTCGACCTGTTTCCAGTCGTCACGGTTCTTGAGGATATCGCTGCCGATGATGCCGCGCATGGGCACGAACGGTACCCCTTTCTGCGCGGCCTGCAACTCCGCGTGCACGGCGGGGCAGGTGGCGTCCTTGATGCGGATCGTGCCGGATTTTACTGCCTTCGCGAAACGATTGGCCGGGCCGAATTCGTTCAGGCTCACGCCACTGGTCTCGATCTCCGCGACGCAGCCCGCCCCGATCAGCAAATCCGCGGCATAGCCGCTGGCCGGGATAGTCTGCAGGCGGAGGTTCCTTGCCCCCTTGCGTACCAAGGCGTGGGCTAATGCTACCGGCGAACCGGCATAGTCCACCGGCCACGAGAGGAGGGAGCCATCAGGTACCTTGGCCGCAAGAGTATCAACATCGGGCGCGGATGGCATGGCGGGCAGTATCCTCTGTCACGGATTCTTCTGACCCGAAATATAAGCGAAGGTTGTCGCCAGCACAAAGAAAAGGGGCGGTGGCCAGGGTGGCCTCCGCCCATTGAGTTGGCAACGCAGGAGGAAATTGAAGCCGTGCGTATGACGAGGCTTCAATTCCGAGTGCAGTTGTACCCGGCCCGTTGGAACAACCGTAGTGACGGACGTCACAGAACGGGGCATTTAGACGGGAATTCTTTCAGTCGGGTTTATGAACGCAATGGCTCCGGAGGCAGGGCCGCCGTCATGTTTTCGGCTTCCCACGCCGCCAGCCCGGGGGTCTCCGGCGGATTTGAGCTCCGAAGGGCATTGTACCGCGCTACCGGATGGAGAATTTGATACAGTCGGCGCAGCTCGCTGACGGCGTTGTCGTGCATATCCACCCGCAGGTCCACCGGTGCGACGGCATGGTCGCTGATGCCTTCGATCCCGCCGCTGCCGACCACCTTAACGGCCGACGAGCGCTCGGTGTAAAAGCGACCGTCTGAATCAGCCTGCCCGCCTGCTGCGCGGCCCGCTTCCAGGGTGCGGAGCAGGCGCTCCGGGAGTGGTTCGCCCTTGCTGTCAACGAAGGCGCTCGCCATCCTTTCCAAGACCTTCTCCCCGCAGAGGAAGTTTCCCATCACCACGCAATCCTCTGCGAACCGGTGGCCGGTCCATGGGCGGCAGTCGGGACCCGAATAGCAGTGCAGCGTGCCTTGGCGGCGCACGACCGCGATTTGCCGGTGCCGGAGAAACGGGTCGGTCTGCTCCAACTCTTGCATGATCGCTTCCCAGGCGGCGCCTTGCGACAAGCGCCGGGCGACATGGAGCCCCGTCTCCTGCCGAGCATAGGCCTGGGAGGTGACCAAGTCGCCCTCCAGGGTCATGAACGGACAAAGCCCGCCGACCGCTAGCGAAACGGTGGCGATGCCCAGGCCAACCTGATCGGCCTCGGGATCATGCGCGAGAATCGTGAATGTCATGGGAACCGTGTCTCCAGAGGGGGCGGGGTGCGGATTTTGGCAACGCTACTCGATTTCGCTGGTGTGACGAAGCGGTGGTGCGTTGAATAGACGGAACAACCGCCAGCGAGGAAACGCGCCATGAAAATCACCGATGTCACGCTGACCCTGTTCGCCTGGAAGAACATCCCCGCCACCCAGTACGGCCAGCACACGGGTAAGTTCGGCGGCTCTTCCCAGATGGGGCTGTTGAAGATCGAGACCGATGAAGGGATTACCGGCCATGCGTTTCTCGGCTCGTCCAGCCGGGGCGCGCAGATGGACGGAGAATCCTTGATCGCCTATCTCAAGCCCATTGTGATGGGCCAGAACCCGCTGGAGCGGGAGCGGCTCTACAAGGCGATGTACCGCCGCCTGCGCATGACCACGCTGCGCTGCGTCGGCGCGATGGACGTGGCCCTGTGGGACATCGCCGGACAGGCGGCCGGAATGCCGATTTGCGACCTGATCGGTCGCTACCGTTCCTCTTGCCCGGCCTATGCCTCCTCCGCCGTCTTGGGCTCGCCTGAAGAGTACGCGGAGGAAGCGCTGAAAATCCGGGAGGAAGGCTGGGCGGCTTACAAGATTCACCCACCGACCGTGCCGGCCGATGACGTCAAGGTCTGCGAGGCCGTGCGCAGGGCCGTGGGCGGTGATTACCGGCTGATGCTCGATTCCACTTGGTGCTACGACTACCCGGATGCGCTGAGAGTTGGGCTCGCGATCCAGGATCTGAATTTCTATTGGTACGAGGACCCGTTGGATGAGGAAGACCAGCTCAATTACGTGAAGCTGCGCCAGCAGTTGCGCATCCCGATCATGGCGACCGAATATTCGCCGGGCGGACTATACTCCTATCCGTCTTGGCTGGTCATGCAGGCGACGGACTATCTGCGCGGCGATGTGGCCGTGAAGGGCGGCATTACCGGCATCCTGAAAGCAGCGCACCTCGCCGAAGCGTTCAAGATGAACTACGAGATCCATCACGGCGGCAACTCGCTGAATAATGTCGCGAACCTCCACGTCACCATGGCGATCCACAATTGCGAACTGTTCGAAGTCCTGCTGCCCGCCGGCGCGCAGAAATATGGTCTGGTCGACGAGCCGGCGCCGGATGCGAATGGCATAGTGCACGCCATCGAAAAGCCGGGCCTGGGCGCTGAGATCGACTTCGCGTTGATCGAGCGGGAGAAGCTAGGGGTATTGAGCTGACTGCCTTCCTTCCTGGGGGCGGGCGGCCCCGTCCTCCCCTGAACTGACCATCAAACCCCGCCCGGATTTGGCCTGCCGTCATTGGCGGGCGCGCCCTTGTTCAACCGCAGCGCAGGCAACATGCGTGCGCATGTATGAGAGAAATTTGGCATAATCCTACATATGTAAAGTTGATGGCGCTTGACAGCCGCACTGCATACGATAATAAACGCTCGCATCCGCTTACCTATGGGGAGAAGAGTGATGAAACACTTAGGTTTAGTAGTTGCAATCTGCGGCTTGGGCTTTGCCTCGGCTCAGGCCGCGCCGATGACCATCGACTTTGATACCGCAAACGGCGGTGTGCCGTCGGTGGCCGGCAACATTGCCGGAACGGAATTCACCGATTTTGGCCTGACAATCGGGCTCAATCCCTCCGACGCGTCCAGCACGTTGGCGCTGTTCGAAAGCAATTGCGGTCCGGATTTCCCGGTCTCGTGCACGGGCAACGACGGCGATCTGGCTTCCGGCGCCACCTTCGGAACATCGCCACAGGGCCGTGTCCTGATCATCAACGAGGGTACGGACGCAAACCCGAACGATGATCCAAGCGGCGGCAGCTTTATTTTTTCGTTTGCCCGCCCGGTCACGTTTTTTGCTGCCGAGATCCTAGACCTCGACGAGGGAGCGGCGAGTTCGCTGGTAAACTTCACCTTTACCTTAGCTGACATGACGAGCCAGACACTGGTCCCAAACAGCGTCACGGTGCTCGGATCCACTACCGGAGATAACTCCCTGCGCTCGTTTAATTTTGTTGGCGTAGATGACGTGGTCCAACTGGAATTGGAGCTCGATAACATCAGCGGCGCCGTGGCGTCGCTAGAGGTTGAGCCGATCCCTGTCCCTGCTGCTCTGCCCATGTTGGCGTCGGCGGTCGGAGGACTCGCTCTTTTGCGACGTTACCGGAATCGCCAGGCCGCCTAAACGGCCGAGGCCCTGGAATCGGCGCTAGTCTGCAAGTGCCGATGCTGCGCACCCGACCTTGCGCGTACTTGCCGCTGACGCCTTTGCCGGCGTCGGCGGCCTTTTCCTTTGCCGCTAACGAACCAGTCCCCCGTCGATGAGAATCGTGCGGCCGGTGACGTAGGCAGAGAGGTCGGTCACCAGGAACTCAACGACACCGGCGCACTCGTCAACGGTACCCTCGCGCTGGAGTGGCACCCGCTCCTTAGCCATCGCAGCCCGGTCCCCAAGCCGCCCCGTGCGGATGATCCCCGGTGCGATCGCATTCACGTTGATATTGAACGGCCCCAACTCCTGCGCCAGCGCGCGGGTATAATGAACGATTGCGGCCTTTGCCGTGCCATAAGGATGGTACGCGCCGCGTGCGTCGACACCGGCCGTTGAGGAAACGGTGACAATGCGCCCGCCACCCTGTGCTTTCATATATGGAGCGGTGGCCATGCAGGTATACATGCAGGTCTTGACATTGATGTCCATCACGCGGGTCAGCATCTCCTCCGGGGTATCGGAAGGGGTGCCGGTGGTGACTTGGTCCAGCACTTCGTTGGAGCCGCCGCCGTCCTTCCGTTCGTCGGCGAAGAGCACGGTGCCGCCGCCCGCGTTAGCCACCAGAATGTCGAGACGTCCCAGTCGGTTCACCACTTCGGCGACCGCCTTTTCCGTGGCCGCGCGGTCGGTCAGATCGGCTTCCAGGCCAATGGCGCGAACGCCGAGCGCCTCGCACTCCGCCATCACCGTATCGGCGGTCAGCAGGGCGCGCTCGAACTCATAGACTTCAGCGGCATGCAGGTTGCGGTCGATGATGGCGATGTCCGCGCCGAGCTTCGCCAGCCTAAGCGCATAACCGCGCCCAAGACCGCGCGCGCCGCCGGTGACCAGCGCAACTTTGCCATCCAGTTTCCGTTCGCTCATGGTAGCTTTTACCCTGAAGTTTCGTATTGCCGGCGACGAGGCCGGATCTCATTTAACCAGACACCGTGACGAGGGAATACCGGACCGGTGAGGGTTTTCCGCAACATTCTGCTCGGCCTTTTGCTGCTTCTGGGGTTGGCGGCAGTGGCGTTGGTGATCTGGCGCAAGGAGGCGCTGGAGACGGCCGCGCAGGAGTGGCTGGAAAACCAGGGGCTGGGGCAGGCGGCTTTGACTGTTGCGGAAGTCGGTTTCGGCCACGTCGTGGTGAACTCCGCAGACCTGGGGCCCGGCCTGCCGAGCGCCGAAAGGATCCTCATTCGGTTCGAGCCGTTCCGGCTATTGGCCGGAGAGGTCGAGGCGGTAACTGTCTCCGGCCTGCGGGTATCGATCGATGGCGAAGGCCAGCATCTGCGCGAACGGCTGGACTTCCTGCTTTCGGGCGGACGGGCCAGTGGACGCCCTTCCGGCATTTCTGAAAACAGGCAGACCGCCATGCCATCGCTGACGTTGCGTGACGCGGAAATGACGCTTCGGAACACACCGGCGGGTAGCGGCACGCTCCGGGTCGAGGGCCAAGTCGTTCCCGCACCATATACGGTAAGCGCCCGCCTGACCGCGACCGCCGACCTAGGACACACCACCGCCAACCTGTCACTCCAGACCGAAGGCGATGGCAAGGAGCAGGCGATGGTCATCGACGTCAGCGGCCAGACCGATGCGGCCGCTTTGGAGACGGTTGGGCCGCTCGCGGCCGAGGCCGGCGGGTTTTTGACGGGCGGCACGGGCTTCTACAACGTCACGGGACGCCTCACGCCTCCCGCCGGTGATCTTCAGGAGATGATTGCCTGGCTTCGTTCCCCGACCCGGCTCCGGGGGCGGCTGACGCTCGATCGTCTCGCGACAAGCGGCGGGCCCGAAACCGTGTCGGGCGAACTCACCTGGCGCTTGGAGGGAGATGGGAACAAGCAGGTGGTTACGCTGACCCAACCGGCAAGGCTGCGCGTGACCGGAGTCGACTCCGCCTGGCTAACGGCGGCCTATTTAGACCTGCCTGGGGACGAGCCGTTGTTACTGACACTCAACGCGGCAGAGCCTCTCCTAGATTGGCGGTTGCAGGATAAAGGCAGCGGCAAACTAAAAGTGATGCTCTCCGCGGAAGCCGCTATGGGGGAGGCAGCCGGCACCCTGATAGCCACTGCCGAGGCGGTGCACGATGCCGCTTTTCGGCTGACCCGCGGAGAGTTGGCCCGGTTAGAGGCTACCGCCAGCCGGGTCCGGTTCAACGCGCCGGAAGCTTCCGGAATGCTCGTGGAAGGCAAGCTGCTTACGGATGGGCGGTTGCCTTTGGATGGCACCTTGGCACTCCGCGGCACGGCCAGCGGCACGGTCAAGGATCTGGCCATGGGGCAGGGGCTTGCGGGAAAAATTAGTGTCGATACGCCGTTCCGGCTTGCCGGCACTTTCGAAGCGCTGGAGATAGAGGCGGATGGGCTCAACCTGACCGCGGAGGAGGCCCGGGCGGAAGGCTTGCTCGCCCTGACCGGGCCGGTCACTCTCGAAGCGAGCACGCTTGCTTACCGGCATGGCGACGTCTCGACCCGCTTCACCATTAGCGAAGGCCGGGCAACCGCGTTGGCAGAAGCGGCTGCCGGGCCCATGGCATTTTCCTGGGAGCGGATTGTCGGAGATGCCACTGTCAGTCTTGCTGGGGAAATCGACGGATCGATCACGGCGGAAAGTGCCACGGCGGTCGCCGCTGGCGTCCAGGTTTCCGGCGTTCGCGCTCGCTTCCCCCTGACGTCTGGGGAGGTCTCCCTTCAGGGAACGGCGCGCGATACCCAGAAGCAACGCCGCTTCCCGCCTTTAAGTTTCAGCCTGAGCGGTGAGCGGCGGGCTGAAACCGTGGACCTGTCCGGCGCGGTCAGTGCCGCAGCTGGCAAAGCCCGAATTCCGGTGCGGCTGACCGCCGACCTTGTGCAGCAAACCGCGCAAGTCTGGTATGGGCCCGCACCACTGACCTTCGCGCCCGGCGGACTAGAGCCTGCGGATTTATCCCCGTTGCTGGCGATGTTGGACAGTGCATCAGGGTCGCTAACGCTCCGCGGCAGCGCGACGCTCGGGCCGGAACAAAACCTGGAAGCGAACGCTCGGGCGACGTTCAAGGCTTTCTCCGCCAACACCGATATCGCCGAAGTCAACGGTCTCAACGGCGAGGTGCGGTTGGTGTCCGTTCAGCCGCTCGCTACCGACGGGGAACAGGACCTGACGGCGGATCGCGTCGTGGCCGGAGTGCCGCTCCATGACGTGCAATTGCGGTTCGCCATCCCACGCGGGGATGAGAGGCTGGTGACCAACCTCACGCGGCTGGCGGGGAGCTTGGCTGGCGGCAAGGTTTCGGTTGACAGGACGCGTTTGGTCAATGGCGCGGGCGAACTGACTGTACGTTTCCACGAGGTTTCGCTTGAGCGGTTGCTCAACGAATGGCAAGTGCAGGGAGTCAGGGCGACCGGCAAGGTTTCGGGCACCATCCCCGTGCGTGTTGGCCCTGACGCCGTAGCGGTCAACAATGGAGGATTGGCCGCGGAAAGCGGCGGTGTCATCCAGGTGGACTTCGGCGGCGCGCGCAGTACCCTTGTCGGCGCCGGAGAGGAAGTCGAACTGGCTGTCCGGGCGCTAGAGGATTTCCACTACCAAGCTATGAGTATCGGCATCGACAAGCCGCCTGGCGGTGAGCTGACCTTAACGGTGGGGCTGGAGGGCTCCAATCCGGACGTTTTGGACGGACATCCCTTCCGTTTCAATATCAACTTGAGCGGCCGGCTGGAACCGATCCTGGAGGCGATCCGCACCGGCAGGGCAATTGGCGCCGATCTGATCCGCGGGGGCCTCGGAGGGTGAGCATGGCCGAAGACGCCCTCTTGGCGCTTGGCCGAAGCGGTTGCCCGCCGCGTGAATTACAGTAGGCCCTGAATGGCAAGAGCCATTAGCCCGGGACAAGAAGTGAACACCCAATGAATGACCGACCGATTTCTGCTGCGATCATCCCGCTCCTGCTATTGAGCTTGGCGGCTTGCCAGCCGACCGTTCGGGTCGAGCCGCCAAAAGAGCCGATAACCATCAACTTGAACGTCAAGGTCGATGCGGAGGTCCGGGTGAAGCTTGAGGAGCAGGCGGAAGAGGACATCAAAAGTCGGCCTGATATTTTCTAAAACACCCATCCGTGACCTGATCGTCGGCGAGGACAAAAATGAAGCACCTGATGAGAAATCGAATGATGGCGCTGGCACTTGCGGTCCTGTTTGCGGTGCCGTTCGCAGCGCAAGCCGCGAGCCTCGACGAATACCGGCAGGAGGGCGTCATCGCGGAGAGGTATGACGGCTACGTCGAAATCCGCAGCTCGAATCCCTCCGCGGCGGCAGCACAGGTAGTGCAGCGGGTGAATGCCGAACGGCGCGAGCTTTATCAAAAGCGGGCGGAGCAGAAGAACGTGCCCGTTGCCGAAGTTGGCAAGCTGTTTGCAGAGAAAATCGCCGACCAGGCGCCCCCTGGCACCTACTTCCGTTTGCCGGATGGTGGCTATCGCCAGAAATAGAGGATGGTCGCCGCCACCCCAAAGACTCGTACGCTTAAGGAGATCCCCATGACCGTGCTTTCCGTCGCCGCCAGCACCCTAACACCCAGCGGGCTGGGTAGGGTCGTCAATGCGGGAGAGGCGTCCGCCGCAGACTTTACCGCGGCAGCGGAGGCGCGACCGGACTGGCTGCCGGGGGCGATGCACGCCGCTCACGGTCTCCTGCTGGTACGTGGCCTCACCGATATGGCTAACGATGCAGGGCTGCTGGTCCGGCTAAGCCGCCTGTTCGGCACGGAGGTGGAAGACTATCGCACCACCCTGACGGCGCTGAACATGGTTCATCCTGAAGTGCCCGAGGTGTTCATCGTCTCCAATGTGCCGCCGGTGAAACGAGCGCCGCCGGCATTGCCGGACCCGCCGCGGACAGCGGATGGCGGCCTGCCCGTTCAGTTTCCCCACCGGCGCGGCTGGCATACGGACCAGAGCTATCGCCGACCGCCGCCCGATGTCTCGCTATTCTATTGCGTGAAACCCGCGCCAAAGGATCAGGCGCAAACGCTCTACGCCGATGGGACGGCGGCATATGAAACGCTGCCGCCCGATCTGAAAGCAAAGGCGGAGAATCTTGTGGGCATCCATGCCCAGCCGCGCACCGGTCGTTCGGAAAGCGATGCGCGGAGCGGCGCCACGCCCGAGCCGGTCGAACCGCACAAGCGTCCGCAGCGCCAGCCGGTCGTCCGGACGCATCCGGTGACGGGACAGAAATCCCTCTTCCTGTGCGAGGCGGGGCAGATGGATTGGATCGGCGGTCCGCTCGAGGGAATGGAGCAGGGCCCGGACGGGGAGGGGGCGAAGCTGCTCTATGCGCTGATGAGCCACTATACCCAGCCGGAGCTTGTCTACGCTCACGAGTGGGAAGCGGGCGATCTGATCATTTACGATAACCGCTGCACCATCCACTCCGCCACGTGGTTCGACGCGGACAAGCATGAGCGGGTTATGTGGCGCACGACCATTCGCGGCAATCCGGGTGCGGAATACGCCGACGAGGCGCCAAGCTGGATCCCCCGGGCGGCGGAGTAGGGCCCGCCGCTAGCCCGGCAGAGCCGGCAGGTCGAGGAGCGGGGCGTGCTGCTGGGCGCCGTAGGCGTCCGCGTCCCGCGGGCCGCCAGCGCTCACCTCGCGCTGGATGGAGAACTTGATCGCGTTGGCGAAGGGATAGAACTCGAACCCCAGCAGCTCGTTGTCGGAGACATTGTAGAGTTCGCACACCTTCTGGCGGGTGATCAGGCCTGCCGCCCGGACCGCCTCGAAATCCTCTTTCGATCCGAACAGGATGTCGAAGGTCACGACAAACGGACCCGCGTTCTTGCTACGGATCACTTCCGCCACTTCGGAGAGAGGTCTCATGACAGCCACTCCGTCCGGCCGAAATTCTCCGGGTCGTCGATCTCCATCAGGTGATAGATGTTGAATTCGTAGACCGGTCCCGCGTCGATCTCCGCCGGCGAGAAGGGGAAGGCGATATTGCCCGCCGTCGCCTGTCGGCCGGGATAGGCCACGTGCAGGATGGCAGCGCGAGCCAAGCCGCACACCGCCTCCGCGATTTCTGGTGTCTCGCCGATTACGTCGATCAGTACGCCCAACTCGTGCGCGGGCGTTTTTGCCGGCTCCCACTTGCCCATGACACCGTCGAGCCCGTAGCGGTGGAACGTCACCGTGTATTGGGAATCGTCGACATGCACGGGCTGGCTCTCGCGGATCTTGTTCAGGACCGATTCCTGCACTTGGTCGATCTGGGCGATGAAACGCGGGTCGCGGGCGCCGCCGATGGTGATCTGGCGGTGGCCGGCGCAGCGGGCGCCCTCCAGCTTCACCGTATAAGGGTCCGCCGCGTGGAACTCGCTGCCGGTCACCTTCACCCGGCGCGGATCGATCTGCTCGAATATGGTGTTGGTGAGGTCTACGGTGCCGCCAGGGCCGGCCAACATTAGCGGGTCCGTCTTTTCGTAGAAAGTGTGGGCCGAAACGGACTGTACCGTGCACGCCTTGTCGGGATGAGTGGGTTCGACCAGGAAATGGTCGTCGCGCAGGCGGCCAAGGATCAGGTCGCCGCCGCCGGTCGGACGCGCGGCGAGGCTGCCGCATTCGACGATTTTCCCCATATGAAGGGTCAGGCCGCGCGGATAGCCCCGCATCAGCGGCAACGCTGCAATATTGGCCACGTCCCACGCCCGGCCTCCGATAACGATGTCCGGGTTCTCCCGCAGCGCCGGCCAATAGGCTTCGCAGCCCATCTGCGCGACGATGTGCTCCGATTGGTTGATATCGTCGGGACTGAGTGGGTTGTTGGTCTCGAAAGTCTGGATTCGCTGGTTCTTGAGCGCTTCGTGCACCACGGCCTTGTCCAGTTCCGTACGCACTACCGCCACCTTGCGCTGAATGGCGAGTTCCGTCAGGACCTCGCGCAAGAGGCGCAGCAGGAAGTCCACCTGCGCATCCCCGCCCGCCCCACCGGCCGAGCCGATGATCAGCGGCGCGCCCGCGTCGTAGCCTGCCTTGACCAGCAGCTTCAAATCGCGCTTCGTCATGGCTTCGCCAACGAACGGCTTCCCCGTGCCGAGATAATAGGGGCCTGGATCGCTGGACCCTGCATCCGCCGCGATCAGGTCCACGCCCGCCGCAATGGCGTCATGCAGCGATTCCTCGCGGAAGCCGTAGCCGAGCATTCCGTTGGAGACGACGACAAACTCGTCCGGCTGTTTCGGTTCGATCATCCCTCTCCCCTCGTTCCGCCGAGTCGGCGGCGCTGCTTTAATGGCAAAACAAGGGTAGCGCCGAGTGGTGGCGCTTGGCAAACCGGTAAGGGAATCTCCTACCGATGAATGAGGAATTTGTGCCGTTGCGTAAAGCCGACAAGTATTGCCAGGGCCAGAATGATGAGCCAACTCGATCGGGGCAGCGGGCTTGCAGACCGATTGTTGTCAATCGGGTGCCGTGCTGTATGTAGGGCAGCGGTAGCAACGTGCATGGGTACCGGACTGCGGTCCTCGTTGAGTTGGGCCGTGACGTAGCCGGTCGGACCGGCGGCGGGCGCATTGTCGGCCGCAGCGAGAGCAGGGCCGGCAGCAAGGAATGTCAGGGCCAGGGTGGCGGCGAAGCGGGGAAGAAAGCGCAGCATCGGTGGTATCCTCACCAGCAAACAAGGTGGTTCGGGTTGTCTTGCCCAGCCGGCTGAGACGGCGTGCCAACACACCCGATGCCCCTGTTTCTAGAGAAAGCCTTTGAAGCCGTTCCTAACCGCTGATCCTTCGTTTTCTGCCGAATTTGCCGGAAATTGAAAATTGCCCTCGGGCCATCACCGTTGGCGGAGACAGCGCTCAAGCCGCGGTGGGCGTTTCTCCTTTGACCAGGGTTCGGTGCATGACCCTGGCCTGGGTAGGATCGACCTCTGTCCTTGCGTGCAGGGCGCAGCGGTTGTCCCACATCAGCACGTCCCCCGCTTGCCAGTCGTCGTGGGTCCACACCAGTTCGGGCCGCGTGGCCGCGGCCCATAGCTCGTCCAGAAGCGCTTCGCCTGCTTCGTTTGGCATTTCGAGGATATGGCTGGACGGGGCGGCGTAACGGCGGCCGAGGTATAATGCCTTGCGTTTGGTGTCGGGGTGCAGGCGCACAAGAGGATGGACGGGGCCTTCCACTTCCTCATAGGTGGTCGGCAGGTTTTTAGTCGGCCGCTGCCCGCCTGCGGTATTCCGGCTGGCATCCTGCCTTGTGTGCAAGCCGGCGATCTTCGCTTTGGTTTCTTCCGGCAGCGAGTCGTAGGCGAGATATTGGTTGGCGAAGGAGGTATCCCCGCCGCCATGCACCGGCACCTGCAACGCATGCAAAATGCTGCCCTTTGGCGGGTTTTCGACGTATGAATTGTCTGTATGCCAGAGCAATTCCTGGCTGCCGCTGCCCGCATGCTTCATCGCGGGCTTACCGTTCTCGTCCAGGTTGGAAATGATCGAGATTCCGGGAAGAGCTGAAACGCGGCCGGATTTCTCGTCATAGCCCGCCTGTAGCCAGTAGGCGCGGCTGCCGGTCGACTGGCTGCCGCCGAGCGCTTCCGCCATCGCGAGCAGGTGCTCGTCGCCGATCTTCTGGCGGCGGAATAACAGCACAAGGTGCTCCAGCCAGGCTTTCTGGATCAACTCGACACGCTCCGCCGTCCAAGGCAGCGAAAGATCCAAGGTGCGCACTTCCGCGCCCAGCGCCTTGCCACTTGGTATCACTTCCACCGAGTATCCTCCTCAAAATGCGGCGGTGCCCTGGATGACCGTCCGGTGCATCAGGCGGCGGTGGCGGTCTCCCTCGAAGGAAGCCGCCCGGTGCAGAAGACAGCGATTGTCCCACATCAGCAAGTCACCCACGCGCCATTTGTGAGCGTAAACAAAACGGGGCTGTGTGCACCATGCCTCCAGTTCGTCGATGAGGGCCCGGCCTTCCTCTTCCCGGCCTTCGATATAGGCGGCGTGCTGCCCCAGGAAGAGAGCCTTGCGGCCGCTCTCGGAGTGAGTGCGGGCGAGCGGCTGCGGGACTGGCGGCCAGTTGGCCTTTTCCTCTGGCGTTGCCTCCCGATTGTTGGTGCGGCGGACTGAGTCGGGCCAGGAATGCACGACTTTGAGCTTCGACAACTTTTCCTGCCGTTCTTTCGGCAGCGCCTCAAAGGCGGCGAGCATGTTGGCGAATTCGGTCTCGCCGCCTTCCGGCGGGACTTCGACACCATAGAGCAAGGTCGCCAGCGACGGTTTCGTGCGATAGGACTTGTCCGTGTGCCAGTGCACGCTCCCTTTTGCCGCGATCGCCTGCCGCGGCACGCCGTGCTCGTCCAAATTGGTGACAATGTGGATCAATGGAATGTCAGCGGAGCGGTTCGACTGCACATGCACATCGAGATCGCCGAACTGCTGCGTCGCTTCGAGTTGATCGTCCTTTGTCAGCGTCTGGTTGCGGAAGCATAGCAAATGATACCGGAGAAACGCTTGGCTGAGACTGGATCGCGTCTCCGGTGGTAGAGGTTTTTTCAGATCAACCCCCAAGACTTCAGCGCCAAGAACAGGTGAAAGCGGTTTGATGACGAAATCACTCATACGGTTTCCTCGGTGAATTTCCTCGGACATCTATTTGGGAAATGCTATCGCAGCACTGGCAAACCGCCAAGCGCCTTGCCGAGCGGCGCGGCTCGCGGCATTCTCGCGCCGGATTATCCGCTATTGGAGCTTTTTTCTGATGCCTCCGGTTTCACCATTGGCCCCCGCCACCGTGCCTGCCTTGCCTCCAATCCCCGGTGTGCGCCTGGGCGCAATCGAAGCCGGGATCAAGTACAAGGACCGTCACGACCTGGCGCTCTGGGTGCTGGACGAGGGAACGACGATCGCCGGGGTGTTCACCAAGTCGCTGACCGCGGGTGCGCCCGTCGTCTGGAGCAAGGAGGCGCTGGTTGGTGGCTCCGCCCGGGCGATCGTGGTGAATTCCGGCAATTCGAACGCCTTCACCGGCCGGGCGGGCAAGGAGACGGTGGAAGCCACGGCGAAGGCGGCGGCAGAACTGGCGGGTTGCAGGCTTAATCAAGTATTTATTGCCTCGACTGGCGTGATCGGGGAGCCGATTCCTGCCGATCACATTCCGCGCATCTTGCCGACGCTGCATGGGGAGATTGGATCGGACCGGTGGGCCGATGCCGGGCGGGCGATCATGACCACGGATACGTTTCCCAAGTTCGCGACTGCCGCCGCGAACCTTGGCGGTAAGGAAGTGCGGATTAACGGCGTTGCCAAGGGCAGCGGTATGATCGCGCCAGACATGGCAACCATGCTGGGCTTCCTATGCACCGATGCGGCGATCCCGGCCGGCGTGCTGCAGGAGTTGCTTTCCTCCGCCACCGAGCGCTCGTTCAACGCCATCACCGTGGACAGCGATACCTCGACCAGCGACACGGTGTTGCTTTGCGCTACCGGCAAGGCCGGCAATGCCGCGCCATCCAACGCCACCGACCCGGCGCTGGCGGACTTCGTCAAGGCGCTGGATACAGTGTGCCTCGACTTGGCGCACCAGATCGTCCGGGACGGGGAGGGCGCTTCAAAGTTCGTGGAGATCGCCGTCACCGGCGCGGCCTCCGACCACGCGGCCAAGCGGGTCGGGCTTTCGGTGGCGAACTCGCCGCTGGTCAAGACCGCCATCGCAGGCGAGGACGCGAACTGGGGCCGCATCGTGATGGCCGTCGGTAAATCGGGCGAGGAGGCCGACCGGGACAAGCTCCAGATCCGCATCGGCGGTGTCACCATTACCGATCAGGGACAGGTGGTGCCCGGTTACGACGAAACACCGGTCGCCCGGCACATGAAGGGCCAGGAGATCATGATCGAAGTCGATATCGGCATTGGTTCGGGGACGGCGACGGTTTGGACGTGCGACCTGACCCATGGCTATATCGACATCAACGGCTCCTACCGCAGCTAAACCGCGGTGGCCAGCAAATTGCCTTTTCTGCCGCTGGAAACGGCTCGGCTTCGCCTGCGGCCGCCGTTGGAGGCCGATGCGGCCTGGATCGAGAGGCTAGCTGGGAATTGTAACGTCGCCCGCTATACGGCGCGCATTCCGCATCCGTACCCCCGCGGCGGGGCCGGAGTGTTTGTTGCAGAAGCGCTGGCGATGATGGATCGGGGGCTGTCGTTGCAGCTCGCCATCGAGCGTATCGGGGACGCTGAGCCAATAGGCATGGTGGGTCTGGAGATCGACGGCCTGCGCCGCGATGCCGAAATCGGCTACTGGCTCGGCGAATGTTTTTGGGGCCATGGCTATATGAGCGAAGCGGTGGGCGCGGTGAGCGATCTCGCCTTTCAACGCCTCGGTCTCACGCGGTTGCATGCGCACGCTTTTGTCGAGAACCCTGCGTCCATGCGGGTCTTGGTAAAGGCAGGCTTCCGTGAGATGGGCCGCGGTGAGGCACCGGCACCCGCCCGCGACCCCGGTTACATGAGTTCTGTCTTTTTCGAACGCCTGGCGCCGCGCGAGCCGTTACTGGTTGCTGCCGTGGCCCTGGTGGATCGGGATGGCCGCGTCCTGCTGGCCCAGCGGCCGGAGGGCAAGGCCATGGCCGGGCTTTGGGAGTTTCCCGGCGGCAAGGTCGATCCGGGAGAGACGCCGGAGGCGGCCCTCATCCGCGAACTGCGGGAGGAATTGGCCATCGACACGGAGGAAAGCTGCCTCGCGCCGTTCACCTTCGCCAGCCACGCTTACGAGGATTTCCACCTGTTGATGCCGCTTTATGTCTGCCGGGTGTGGAAGGGCATTCCGCGGCCACTGGAAGGCCAGCGGCTCGCCTGGGCGCGGCCGAATGAAATGAAGAACTATCCGATGCCGCCGGCGGACAAGCCGCTGGTAGCGATGCTCAGGGATTTGCTTTGACGATGGATACGGTTTTTGCGGTCGAAGGGGATATCTGGACGCCGCGTGCCGCCGCTGCCGGGTTCAATGGCCCCGGCATGCATGGTGGCGCGGTCGGTGCCATGCTGACCGGCGCCTGTGAGCTTCGGGCGAAGACGCTTGACCACGATCCGGCCAATCCGTTTTTTCCGCTGGTCAGTTCCGTGTTCTTGCTGCGTCCGGTGCCGCGGAAAGCCGTGGAAGTGAGAGTGGACACCCTGC